>JASLVT010000001.1:0-22673 GCA_030741175.1 Porticoccaceae bacterium | reverse complement strand
GAGAAATTTATTCGTGATCTGGATCTGGATCGCGACAAGGTCAATGTCAATGGCGGTGCAATGGCGCTTGGTCACCCCATTGGTGCAACGGGATCAGTGTTAGTCGGGACTATGGTGGATGAACTTGAGCGCCGTCAGTTAAAGCGCGGTCTGGTTACCATGTGCGCCGGCGGCGGTATGGCACCGGCCATTATTATTGAGCGCATGTAAGGGGGTATTGAAGATGAGTCAGACTCAATCCTACACGCCAGATAATGTCAGCATAGTAAAACGCAATCCTGAGCTGGATATTGCTGAGGCGTTAAAAACTGAGTGGATGGATAATCATGTGTTTGCCACGGCTTGGCTTAATGCCATGTCCATCACCTTTCCTCTTGGCGAACAGTTTTTTATCAACTCGGTACGCCATTATCGCGATCGCATTTCTGATCCCAAGTTACAGCGGGAAATGAAATTGTTCTACAGTCAAGAGGCGGTACATTTACGCGAGCATCAACGTTACAACGAATTACTCTGCGCCCAGCGTGGCTATGATTTGGAAAAGCTTGTTGGGCCCTTGCGGCGCCGTATGCGTTGGGTGGAAAAAAATGTTCCGGCACGAGAGCGTTTGGCGGGCACTGTGGCTGTGGAGCATATGACAGCAGTGATGGCTGAGAGAGTGCTGGGTGATGCGGATATTTTTTCGGTTGCTCATCCAGCCATGGCTAAACTATGGCGCTGGCATGCTGCGGAGGAAATGGAACATAAAGCGGTGGCCTTTGATGTCTATCGTGCAGTCGGCGGTACAGAAAAGATGCGTCGTGCCGCCATGCGGCGTAGCACGTTTTTCCTTTTTTGGGATATTTTGCATGGTGTGCGCCATATGCTGAAGTCCGACGGTAAGTTATGGAACCTCAAAGTCTGGGCCTCTGGTTTGGTATTTTTATTTGGTAAGCGGGGTGTGTTGCGCGGCACTCTAAGACTCTATCGCGATTTTTTTCGCGAGGATTTTCACCCCTGGCAACATGATAACCAACAGCTGATAGAGCGCTGGTCATTGCAACAGTCACAGTAATAGATAGCGATTGCGGTGATGGTACAAAGATCAGCTTGGTCGTTGGATAAAAAAATTAGTTAGGTCAGTAGTTAAGAGAGATAAGTTATGTCAATGATTGTGAATCGTCGAGATCTGGACTTTATGTTTTATGAGGCGTTGGATTTAGATAATCTGCTGAAGTCGGCGCGTTATTCTGATTATGATCCTGAATCTATAGATGCCATATTTGATCTCTGTCAGAGTATCGCTGAAGAGGAGTTTTTGCCCTGCGCAGGTAAACTGGATGCCAATGAGCCACAGTTTGTCGATGGTGCAGTGGAGACCATTCCCGAGGTCAAGCAAGCGATCAATGCATTTAAAGACGCCGGGTTGGCGACCTCTGGCTACGATGCCGATATTGGTGGAATGCAATTGCCTTGGATGGTCGATCAGGCCTTAAATGGTATGTTTGTCTGCGCCAATAACCCGATTCATATCTATCTGTTTTTGACCCAAGGCGTTGCCAATATGCTCAATGCATGCGGCTCTGCTGAACTGAAAGAGCAGTATTTAGGTCCTCTGGTGGCGGGCGATTGGTTTGGCACCATGTGCCTCTCCGAACCCCAAGCCGGTTCATCGCTCGCCGATATTCGCACTAAGGCGGAACCTATGGCCGATGGTAGCTATAAGCTCACTGGCACTAAAATGTGGATATCCGGCGGTGAACAGGATCTGACCGATAATATTATTCATATGGTGCTAGCCAAGGTGCCCGGTGGCCCCGCAGGTGTTAGGGGGATTTCTCTGTTCTTGGTACCCAAGGTTCGTGTTAATGCCGATGGTAGTCTCGGTGAGCGCAATAACATCGCACTGGCAGGGCTCAACCATAAGATGGGTTGTCGCGGTGCGACTAATACGTTGCTAAATTTTGGTGAGGGCGGCGACTGCATCGGCTATTTGGTCGGCAATGAGAATGACGGTCTGGCCAATATGTTCCATATGATGAATGAGGCGCGGATTTCGGTGGGCATGTCGGCGGTAATGACGGCGCTAGGCGGGTATCTGTACTCGCTAGACTATGCGCGCAATCGCCCACAGGGACGACCACTGGATAATAAAAACCCAGATCTACCGCAAGTGATGATCTCTGAGCATGCCGATATCAAGCGTATGTTGATGACCCAAAAAGCCTTTGTCGAAGGCGCGCAGATGTTGATGTATTACAGCTCACAGATTATTGATCAGCAAAAAATCTCACAGGATAAGCGACAAAACCAGCGCATGAGTTTACTACTAGACTTGCTTACGCCGATCTGTAAGTCCTGGCCATCAGAGTATTGTCTAGAGGCTAATAAGCTTGCTATACAGGTGCTGGGTGGTTACGGCTATACCCGTGAATACCCAGTGGAGCGACTCTATCGCGACAACCGTCTCAATCATATTCATGAGGGAACCTGGGGTATTCAGGGGTTGGATATATTGGGTCGCAAGGTACAAATGCACAATGGTGCCGCGGTTGCTATCTTGCGCGAGGAAGTGCAGGCGACCATTGATGCTGCTTCAGCCTACTCTCAGTTGTCAGGCTATTCTGAGCAATTGACCGCAACCTTTGATCAAATTGAGCAGACCATTGCCGCGGTAGTGGGCTGTGATAACAAAGGGTTAGCGCTTGCCAATGCGACCATCTTCCTCGATGCAATGGGGCACGCGGTGATTGCATGGATGTGGTTAAAGCAGGCTATTGCCGCCTGTAAGGGGTTAAATGACGGTGATGCTGGTGATAAGGATTTCTATGCCGGTAAGTTGGCTGCCACCCAGTTTTTCTTCCGCTATGAAATACCCAAGGCTTGCACCAATTTAGAGGTTGTGGCTGATTTGGATAGCACCTGCTTCGATCTCACAGCGCAACAGTTTTTGGGTCAGTGATATCAACACTGATATAGTAGACATAGCATCATTGACTGTAATGGAGATTCCCTTTGTCACAGACCAATGTGTTTGGTGAAATTATTGAGGAATGCTGTCGCAATCCGATCACGGGTTATTTTCGTGACGGCTACTGCCGCACAGATAAATATGATCGGGGCTCCCACACGGTCTGTGCTGTGATGACGGCAGAGTTTTTAGACTTTTCATTGTCGCGAGGTAATGATCTATCGACACCGCGGCCAGAGTTTGAGTTTCCGGGATTATCTCCAGGTCAGTCTTGGTGCTTGTGTGCATCCAGATGGCTCGAAGCCCATGAGGCTGGTTGTGCGCCCCGTGTTCATCTTATGCGCACCAATAGTAAAGCCTTAGAGATTATTCCATTGGCTATCTTGAGTACCTATGCCACAGACTTAAATTAGATAGAGAGGGGGAATAATAGTATGGGCTTTTATGATAAATATATTCTGCCACGCTTTTTAAACTGTGCCTGTGGTACCAAACCCATCCAATACCAGCGTGAGAAAGTTGTGCCGTTGGCACAGGGTTTGGTGTTAGAGATTGGTATTGGTTCTGGTCTCAATATTCCCTTTTACAATGCTGATCGGGTGACAAAAATTATCGGCTTGGATCCCTCAGAGGAGCTCAACCGCATGGCACGCAAGGTAGCGGATGAGAAAGGCCTCAGAGTGGAATTTATTCTCGGCGGTGCCGAGGCCATCCCTCTACCGCAGAACCATGTGGATACTGTATTGGTGACCTACACCATGTGTACTATTCCTCAGGTAGCTGAAGCGAATAAAGAAATAAATAGGGTGCTTAAACCCGATGGGCAGCTGATTTTTTGTGAGCATGGTCTTGCTCCTGACGCCAATGTGTCAAAATGGCAAAATCGCATTGATCCGTACTGGGGAAAAATCGCCGGTGGCTGTCATCTCAATCGCAATATTCCCGCGCTTATTACCGCGGCTGGATTTAAGATTGAAGTTATGGAGCAAATGTATCTTCCCAGCACACCAAAATTTGCTGGCTACAATTACTGGGGTACCGCGGTACCTGAGTAATTCCTATAGCAGCATCTGTTGATTGACCGTTGCCATCTCTTGCTCGGTGGGTTTCTGGCTGAGTCTTGAGACTGGCATGGCAGTGCGAATCTTCTCGGCGCTATCGATCAGGCAGACTTCGGTTTTTGCCAGTGGCCCTGAACTAAATCCGCTAGTTCCCATACCATCCTGAACACGGCTGATAAGATCGGTATCTTCGGCATTGACCTGACGATTAATGCGCCAGTTAAGGTAGCGCGCGACTTGTACCTCGCGGCGTTCATCGGGCAGAGCGTAAGGTAGCTCGCGGATTAGTGTTTTTTCAGCGCTAATGGGAATAAATTGCATAAAGTCCATTTGCTCTGGGTAGACATCAAACGCGAGATTGGGCCACAGTCGGTAATATACCCAGCGACGTTGTTGGTCTGCACTCAAATGATCCAGCGCTGGTAGTATTTCATTGTAGAGTCGATTGGATAAGGTATTTTTTCTACTCTGGCGCACATCACTCCACATCTTGTGTACATAGCCACCATCGCCGCCCACCTCGACACCATAGCTATTACCGACCAGTGCTGAGAGCCCTGGGTGCGCAATTGGAATATGCAGCGCATCCACATAGTTATCTGCGATCTGTTTCCAATTGACATCGCGGGGGCGCATTAAAACTCGCGCCAGTGGCTGCAACTCTTCAAAGCGGTACTGTTTAATTTCCTCAATATAGGGAGCAAATTGTTCCGCGACACTGGGGCCATCCACGCTAGCCAGTCGCACAAAAATAAAGCCCTGAAAAATCTCCATTTCAACTGCTACCAAGCCATTCTGCTTTTCATCAAAATCCACAAATTGATCGCGATAGGGCACATTGGTGAGGTTGCCGCTCAAATCATATGTCCAGTTGTGATAGGGGCAGGTCAGTCGCTTGCCGCAGTTGCCGGAGTCGCCGTCTAATAATCTCGCCGCACGATGTGCACAGACATTGTGAAACGCACGCACAACATTATCGGCACCGCGTATGGCGATGATGCGTTCATTAAACAACTCAAAGGTAAAGTAATCGCCACTATTGGGGATATTGGATAGATGGCAGACCAGTTGCCAACTGGTTAAAAACAGATGCTGCTTTTCCAGTTCAAAAAAGGCCTCGCTAGTATAGGTCCAGCTGGGCAGGCTCTGGTAATTAGTGGCGTATTGTTGAGTAGACATGGTTAGTTTCGTTCCAGTGGTCGCGTGAGGCAGGTCGGCCCACCTTCGCCTTTACGGCTTATTTCAAGCCCTTTATACGTGGCCACCGTACAACCGGCATCTTCTAGACCGCGTTTAACGCCGGGTAGATTTTCCAACATAATGCTGATGCGCGGTGCGATAGCCAAAACATTACAGCCCATAATGGCATATTCCTGTTCTGGCACATCTACAAATGCGACGCCCAATTTCTCAAGCCATGCGATGAACTCGGTGGGCATAAAGGGTCGGTAGATTAGTGCAAGATCCTGATCGAGAGGTGAAATGATTGACATAAGATGCAGAACATCATCTGGATGGTCCGGTTCCGGCAGTTCGACTACATGCAGTTCAACCTCTGGCCCGAGAATATCGCCCAGTTGGCGAATGCCTTCGGCATTGGTACGCGGTCCAAGTCCGACAGCGGCATGCTGTTCATCCAGCCAAATAAAATCACCACCCTCCAGTGTACCCGGTGCGGTAATCTGTCCCGCAATACGATGGCCAAGTGCGGTATAGCTGGCGGCATTAATTTCGGCTTCGGGTGTGCGGCTGGCGCGTCCCATATTGCACAGAATCAAGCCTTTGGGGCTAACCAGAATACTGTCTCTGGTATATATGCTGTCGATGGTGAGACTGTCGGAAGGGGGTAACTCAATAATCTCGGCACCATTGCTACTGAGCAGTGCGCGAAAGCCCTCGTACTCGCGAATGGCCTCGGCAAGATCTGGCATAGCGTGAAAACGCAGAGGCTGCCATTGCTCTTCGAGTATTGCCTCACTGACAAAAGCGTTGGCAGCGCTGCGTATGGCGACTCGTTTGATGGTCGAGTATTCATTAAATTTGGACATAGTTAAATCTCGTCAGCTGTATCTATTGCCTGACTAAGGCGTAAATTGGCATGCCAATTAGAATCAACATAAAGGAGTAGAAAACAATTTCTGTGCCGGCACCCCAGATAGCAAAAAAAGCATATAAAAATGCCGCTATTGATAGGCCAATGGCTTTATTGCGTTCAGGTCCAGGTTGATCGGACTTGAGAAAATAAAATTCGGCGACAGCACAAAAGGCATAGGCCATTAGAGTCGATAGAGTCGATAGCATAGCCATAAAGGTAAATGCCGCTACCAGGCCTTTGGTGTAGTTTAGAAACAGTAAGACACTGACTGATATTGCGGAGATAATAAAAGCAAAACTCGGTGTACCATTATCAGTCAGCACATTAAATCTGGCGGGCAGTAGATTATCTTTGGCTGCCGCTAGAGCGATATTCCCCGCGGTGAAGGCATTGGCATTCAGCGATCCCAATGTTGATATCAAAGCGCCAAAGGTAATTGCAGCGGCTCCAACAGGCCCCATAATTTTGGTGGCAGCGAGAGCGAAAGGTGCGGATGAGCCAGCCAGTTCCTCTGCCGGCACTACCAGAGCAATAGCAAAACTCACCAACATATAAATCGTTAGAATGCTGAGTACGGCGGCGACCAGTACCTTGGGTATAGTTTTTTCGGGCTCGCGCATATTTTGTGCTGGCACTGATGCGGTCTCTATGCCAACAAACGACCACATCACCAGCGTTGTAACAGTGGCCAGTAGCGCGGCTGGATGCAATTCGGTGGGGTTAAATTCGGGCAAGTTATGCGGTTGCATATGGGTAAAGCCCATCACAATCATAAACAGTAGTGGCACAAGCTTAAGCAAAGTGGACAGCACCTGAAACTTGCTACTGCCCTCCAAGCTACGAATATTTAATACAAAAATAGTCCAGATCAGTCCGAGGGCAAAGACTAGGGACAGCAGTCTAGATTCAGTTATCTCTGGAATAAAAACGCCGAGATAGCCGACAAAGGCAATGGCGATACCGGATACTGCGGCAATGCAAGCGATCCAGTAGGTCCAGGCAATTAAGAAGCCGGCAAACTGCCCTAGGCCTTCATGGACATAGGCATAGGGACCGCCGATTTTGGGAATACGGCGCACGAGGCGCGATAGACAGAGTGCCACTAACAGGGTGCCGCCACCGGCGATTAACCATCCTGCCATGCCAAGCATGCCGTAGGGTGCCAATAATGTCGGCATCATAAACACGCCAGAGCCAATGGCACAGCCCACTGCGATGGACCATCCGCGCCAAAAACCGATGCTTGCCGGCGGGTTCTGCTTATCGACGTTACTATTATCTGACATCTCTGTTCCCCTATGAGGGTACGTTAATACTGAGGTCGGATTTCACAATAGGCTGTGTTGTTGGCTGACGCCCTAGGTATTAATCCAACAGCTTGGCAAACTCGCCACTATCAATCAGCGCTCGCATATCACTTGACCCACCAATCAATAGGCCGTTGACAAAGATCATCGGAAATGTGGGCCAGCCAGTCCACATTTTGAGGGCATTGCGCCGACGCCATTGACTGAAGTAGCTGCCGTACTCCAGGTAGCAGTAGTTAATATTGAGTTGATCCAGCACTTTGCGAGCTCGCTTGGGTGCTGGATTTTGTGCCATACCGACAATAACCACCTTATTACTGCGGATGGCCTCCTGCACCTCGGCGACTATATCTGCATTATTGTCGGCAACTACTGCTTGTACGGCAGGATGAATATTTTTATTGGCAAGCACTTTTCGCGGCATGGAGGATACTCTTTATAAGGTGGAATGGTATTGGTTAGTCAGATAGAAAGGCTTTAGCCGCCTCTCTCATTTCTGCGGTTATAGGGATGGCCGACCGTGCCTCAAGATCAAAATAGACACTGGTGCTATGTAGCGAGGCGGCGAGTTCATTACGACTAATATTCTGCATCTGATACTCGACGGCCATAGATTTATTGCCGACCTTGATTAACCGAGCTTCAATTTCTAGCAAGTCTCCCGCAGCTACCTCGGCCTGATAATCGATAACATGGCGCACATCGGCCCAGCCCTTTTTATCGATGCTGGCCTGTTCGCTACTCCAGCCAAATAATGAGTGTAGAAAGTGATAGGAGCCATCATCGAACATGGCAATATAATGCCTTGTGGTCATATGGCCCATGATATCGCAAAGGACCGGATGGCAGACGCCTTTGTAGACAACCATAATCTTATTTCTCCAGTGCTAGCATATATTCTGCTACAGCCAGTTGTGTCTCTGCATCGAGATAATTCTGTGCTGGCATAGGTGGAAAGTTATCACGCTTTTTGATCGGCGCATTAATATAGTCGACCAAGCCTTGCGGATTGCCGGCATACATTGCCTGAATCACCTGCACTGAGGGGCCGATCAGGCGTCCTGTATAACTATGACATCCAGTGCAAACCCCCAAATAGGCAATCTCGCCACGCTCTTCAGGACGAATTATCCGAGGCTGTGCGCCGCCAGCGATAAGGTAGGAATCAATACTATCGGTATTGGTAAAGTCACATTCTCCATAGTCTCCAATGCCCACTGCCCGATAGCGATGGCGATTGATAATACAGCTGCCGTCACTGGAGCCAACATGAACAATATCGACAGAACCAGTATGCAGCTCGGTAAGCGCTACTGCGGTGACTTCAGGAATAGTGTCATAGCCATTATTAAGCATGACATTATCAAGGATCATGGTGCGATCTGAGTTCGGATCGGATTCGATATCCATGGTAATAGTAGGTGCAAAGCTGTGATCATTAACAATAATGCCGGCGGTTTTATTACCGGAAATAATATTGCCCTCAATAATGACGTCATCTGCCGCCATCACCAAAATGCCGGTTCCGGCTGGGATACCAGATACGATAGAGCCGGGCGCGCCGAAGTTGGGCGTGTTATTGTCGAGCACAAAATTATTGCGAATAATCACATCTTCGGTGGTTTTGATCGGCAGGCCGGGCGTGACAAAAGCCAGAATACCACCGGTATTATGGTGGGCATTATTGTGCTCCACTATGGCGTGACGACTATTTTCAATTTCGATGCCGGCAACGCTGTCGAACACCTCATTGTAAGCCACATGAATATTGTCACTCATGCCAATATAGATGGCGGCATCTTCAATACCAGACACCACATTGTGTTCCACCAGACCGTTAGTACCCAATTGAGGGAAAATGCCATAGATACCGGTGTCGACAATTACATTATTGCGGATCTCAAAGTTATTACCCGCTTGCCCCATAATGCCATTGCCTTTGTACTGGGTAATGCGAAAGTTTTCGATCACCACATTATTGCCTGAGTACAGAATGGCATCGTTTAATGTGCCCAAACCATCCAAAGTGGCGCGCTTACCCTCCTGAATCACACCGCGGAGATGGATATTATCCTTGTCGATATACACGGTCTCTGAATAAGTGCCGGGCATTACCTGAATACTGTCGCCCGGTTGCGCCGCTTCAACTGCCGCCTGTATAGATTGACCGGCTTCGACAATATGAACTTGACCCTGCTCAGTGCGCGGTGCAACAGCGCCTTGTTGTCCTTGATAGCCGCCGGCGTAACTGGCACCGCCGATGGAGCTGGTAATGACCGGCGCTTTATTATTTTGGCTACCGAGAATCCAGCCGCCAGCAAATACAAGAATCAAAAATACCACTTTGATTTTATTGTTCATTATTAATCTCCTGATCTGAGGCCAAGATGACTGTTACTACTGTGGTTTAATAAGCCTGAAGGAACCCGCTGAGGGATTGTCGGCATAAAGCTTTCATCGGTCAGCGCACCCATAAAATCCACTAGCCGATCTAACTCATTATCGGTTAAGTTGGGCTCTGAAATATGCCAGTGTAACTGAAGTTTCTCCCCCTCAGGTACGGCATGACCACGGCCTTTATTATAAAATTCTGTCGCCTCGCGTAATGTAGCAAATCTGCCGCTGTGCATATAGGGGGCTGTGCGCGCTATGTTGCGCAGGGTCGGTACCTTAAAACCACCCCGTAATAATTCGGCATCAAAGGTTGCCTGCGCGCCAATATCCCGTGCTAGTCCCTGAGGTTCCGGTGTGCCAATCACCGCCACTTGTTGGTTGGTCATCAGCGGTGGAGTATGACATTGGGAGCAGCGCGCCACAAAAGAGCGGAAGATATTTAAGCCCTCCAATTGTTGCGGGTTTAGGGCGTTGGCATCACCATGAGCGTAGCGATCATAGGCACTGTTTAGAGAGATCAACGAACTCTGAAAGGCACTTAGCGCGGTGACGATATTAGCGACCACCACGGCATCATCGGACTGTGGAAAAGCCTGCTGAAAAAGTTCTGGATAGATTGCATTTTGCTTTAGATCAGAGATCAGTTGTTGCGGTGTATTATTCATCTCAATAGCAGAGAATAATGGGCCTATCGCCTGTTCCTCTAGGCTCTCTGCTCTGGCATCCCAAAAAAATACACTGAGGAAAGCACTGTTCCACAGGGTAGGTGCTGAACGTTGATGGAGCTGCCCTTTGGCGCCTACACTGCGCGCCATACCATCACTAAAACCTCGCTCGGGGTTATGGCAGTTGGCGCAGGAGAGTGTTTTATCCCCTGACAATAGCGGATCAAAAAACAATAGTCGGCCAAGATCAATTTGCTGTGGACTAAAACCATCGCGATGTGTTGGCAGTGCGGTTTTTAGACCGCCAAGACCCTGTGACTGCAATGAATCGTAGAGTTGGTAGAGGTTGCGCAATTGACATTGGTTGTCGGCACTGAGAGCAAAGCTCGGCGGACATTGGTCAGCGAGACTAAACTCAGTCGCGGCTGTGGCGTTGTAGACGTGCAAGCTGATCATCAGCCAAAAAAACGCTGTGATGCTGAGTTTAAAGTAGTTGTGCAGGTATAACATGGGCTTTATGGCAGAGGTGTTTCTGCCACGGTTCCTGCGCTGATTAAATGATCGATGGTTTGATTATCCCATCCCAATTCCGTGAGTATGGCACGGCTGTGTTCACCTAGAAGAGGGCTCGGTTGTGCGTGAGATGTCGCAGCGCCCTCAAATTGAACGGGGGGTGTGGGCACGGTTAATTTGCCCATTGCCTTGGTGACATAGGTTTCTAGTGCGCCTATGGCTTGTATCTGGTCCACCTGTTCCAAATCATCCCGCTCAATGCAGGGGCCACAGGGGACATCGGCGGCACGCAGTACTTCCAGAGCCTTTTCAACACCGACATCAATGCGGGGCTTTTTAAAGATCTGCGTGACTTCGCGCATATTAGTCATACGCGCTGCGACTGAGCCATATAGCGGCGTGCCGACTAGTTCTGGATAGCCTATCAGTGGCAACAAGACTTCCCAGTGCGCATCTTGCAGTGGTGCGGCCGCCACGGACCCATCGCTGAAAGTCACCGTTTGGAAGTAGTCAGAACCCGGTGACATTTCAAATTTATCCTCGTCTTTAATGGTGCGATGCATCATGCCATCGGGCCACATAAAGGCCAGACAGGCGTGTAGCATTGAGATATCAATATGCTGTCCCTCGCCGGTAGTCGCTCGCGCAAGCAAAGCGGCGGTAGCTGCTTGAGCTACGGTATAGGCAGTGACCTTGTCGCAAATAAAGGTACGAATAAAACTGTACTGATTGTCCTCCTCCGACTGCAGACTGGTGAATCCCGCCATCCCCTGTATCACATGGTCATAGGCGGGTTCATCGGCCATTGCACCCTGTGTGCCGAAACCGGTGACGGCAATATAGATTAACTTGGGGTTTATACTGCGCAGTACTTCAGAACCCAATCCGAAACGTTCCATAACGCCGGGACGGTAGTTGTGCAGTAATACATCGGCACGGGCGACTAGCTTTTTGATCGCCTCAACACCCTCGGAGCTTTTTAAATCGATGGCTAGAGAGCGTTTACCGCGATTGGAATTGTGAAAAAATGCCGAGACACCATTTTTTTGGGTGCCGAGCACACGCATCTGATCACCCATAATAGGCGGTTCAACCTTAATAATATTGGCGCCTTGCGCGGCCATGGTCATCGCGGCCAGCGAGCAGGTGATCATGTTTGAAAGTTCTATCACTTCCAGTCCCGCCAATGGTTGGCGAGCAGTTGGTGTCTGTTTGCCCATAGTGCGTGCCCCACTTTATTATTGTTTTTAATTTAGTGGTTGAATTTGTCAGTCTACTTTATCGTAAACCCCAATCATTTGGCGAGTTAATACCAGCAACTGGCCATTGGGATGATAGATTTTACCCTCTGTATGGGCATAGCCCTGATCTGCCTCGATAGCACTGCACTCATAGAAGAGTAAATCCTCAATAGCCAGTGTTGGTCTGGGGTACATAAATTCTAGATTCCAAGTGATAGTGCTGGAAGGTGCTCGCTTGGTCAGCATTGGCAGTACGGCCGGTGGCCAAGCATCAATCAGGGCTAGAATACCGCTGTTATCCAGCTGTTCCTTGGGGTTGGCAAAGCGCATCCAACCACTGATAAGACTGTCTTTTGAACCACTATACGGCATATTGTTATGGGTGTAGCGAAGATCAAAGTACTGCACAAAATCTGGTAATTTGCCTTTTTCAAACGCCAGTTTGGGTGCATCCCCAGCGGCCAAAGGGAATGATTTAGGAGGCAGGTCTACAGCAATGGAGGAGTTGCGCGGCAAGGTGTAACAGGCGACGATCTGTGTTTTTACTTCACCATGCTGTAGCAGTTGCCCTTCAATCTGAACGACTGATTTGCCATAGGAAAGCACAGTGTGACGCAACTGGCATGGAGTATCCGCTTTGGTGGCGCCACAAAAATGGATATTAACCGTGCGCAGATCGCGCCCAGTAAGATCGACTTGCGCTTCTATATGGGTTATCACCAAGGCCGCGGTCAACCCGCCAAATATACTGCGCCCTTGTCCCCACTCTTCATGGATAACGAATTCGGTGTTGGTTTCAGCAAGTTGTTGATAGTGTAAAAAATGCATGCATTTCCCTTAGCATTGATTTTATCTGTTTCGTTGGCCGCCAGTGTAAAGCTGTAGTTTCAACGTCTAACTAGGGTTCGGTAAAGTATAGAATGAGACTGATCAGTACTCATACCGAGGCGCTGATAAAAATAATGGCATAAAGCGAGACTCACCGGCCATTACTAACACTGGCTATGGCGATGGGGTATCAGTAGTCTATGCAAAAACTATAAGTATAAGGATCAGTAATATGTCAGATCTACTCACACAGCCATTAACACTGCCCTGTGGCGCCAGCATCCCCAATCGTCTCGCAAAGGCAGCTATGACAGAGGGTCTAGCCACGGCCGATGGGGTGCCCACAGCTGAACTGAATCGCCTCTACGGTATCTGGAGTGATGGCGGTGCCGGCATGTTGTTATCAGGTAATATTCAAGTGGATAGAGATCACCTTGAGCGCCCAGGTAATGTCGTGATCGACCGAGAGCCCGACGACGCGATGCGCGCGGCTCTGGCGAGCTGGGCACAGGCGGCGACACGCAATGGCAATCATTTCTGGGCACAGATCAGTCATGCCGGGCGTCAGACGCAAAAGATTGTCAATAAAACGCCCAAGGCTCCTTCAGCAGTAAAGTTGGGCTTGCCCGGTGGCCAGTTTGGGCAGCCCGTGGCTATGACTGAGGCAGATATTGCCGAGGTTGTCCGACGCTTTGCGCTCTGTGCGGCAGCAGTAAAAGAGGCAGGATTTACCGGTGTTCAAGTACATTCTGCGCATGGTTACCTGCTCAGTCAGTTTTTAAGTCCACGCAGTAATCAGCGCACGGATCAGTATGGTGGCACGCTGGCTAATCGCGCCCGTGCTCTACTCGAAGTGGTGGCGGCAGTGCGAGAGGCAGTGGGTCCAACATTCCCGGTGTCGGTCAAGCTCAATAGCGCTGATTTCCAAAAGGGCGGATTTGCCTTTGAAGATAGTCTGCAGGTGGTGCAGTGGCTTGAACAGGCCAGTGTCGATCTGATTGAGATATCCGGTGGTACCTATGAGCAACCTAAATTGCTCGGTCTGCAGGGGATGGAAGAAGAGGAACAACAGCAGGTGGCAGAGTCGACCCAGCTGCGCGAGGCCTATTTTGTTGATTTTGCTCTGGCCATGCAGGAAAAAGTAAATATCCCTCTTATGGTAACTGGTGGCTTCCGTCAGCGCATAGTAATGGAACAGGCCCTGCAATCGGGTAGCGCTGACCTTATTGGTTTGGGTCGGCCATTATGTGTGATGACCGATGGGCCAAAGCAATTATTTGAGGGTTTGACTGAGCTGCCACGCTACGAGGACAAATTATCGCTACTACCCAATTGGTTGGCATTTTTATCCAATATCAAAACGGTCAGGGCCATGGCGGGCTTTGCTGTGCAATATTGGTACTATGGTCAGATAGATGCTATCGGTCGCAATGGTAAAGCCAATCCGGATCTCACGGTAATGAAAGCGACTCAAGAAACTATGGCATTGCAAAAGCAACTGACGCGCCGATAAGTTGATACGAAATGCTGGTTTGCTGTTATCGGTGCTATGACTGATTTAAATGGTCATTTGCAAAGATCAGTGAATGGATCTGCAAATGACCCATAGCTGAATTGCCGACATTGGCTAGAAATCGTACCAGAATAAAGTAGATATCGAGGTCAAAGCGACTGTCCATGTCTCCTCCACTGGTTTGAAGCTGATCTTGTTGTTGGAGACCGCTACTATCTGATTGCAATGCGAAGCCATGATCATAAAGGTCATCCAGCAGACTTAGCTTAGCAAGATAGCGCCAGTTATTGACGAGATGATAACTGTGCAAGTCTGGGTTTTGCGGATCGCGCTCCTCAATTAATATAGCGCCGGGATAGGGCCATAGCTTTATTTGGTAGTCTTTCAGTGCTGCCTGCATACGTTCATTGTAAGTAGCTGCTGCCTCTTTGCCACAACAGGCACCAAAACATTTTTTGAGCTGTGCTCTAAAGCAGGGATCAGTGCGACTATGACTGCCTTCGAGACCCAATAATTTATGACAGAGAAAATATTGATCGGCTAACTTCTCCATTTTTTTGCTTGCTTGGCGGGGTGAGCGAAACAGCCCAAATTGTTCATTGGCCGCGGGGTTGTCTGTATCGATGGCCTCAATAGAGAGTCGCAGATAGCCCAAGTCATCGGGCTCAGTGCGGTACTGAAACATTTTTTTTACTTTGCGCAACCGCCGGTTATACAGCGGGAATAGCGCTTTGATTTGATTGCTCTCATGAATCTGAGCACCAAAATCAGTCGGTGTCTGTTGGAAGTCAATATGGGCAATTTTACTGCTCATCTGCAGATCTTTTGGGTTTTTGTGATCGCTACTAAAGTGACTCATCACCCGATTGCGAATATTGACACTCTTGCCTATGTAGAGCAGTACAGCTTTATCATCATAGAAATAATATACCCCCGCGCTAGCGGGCAGTTTCTCAACCTCTGAGGCATCTAACTTGATGGGCAATGCAGGGCGTTTCAGGATTGATTCGCAGGTGGCTTGAATTTCCTCATCGGAAAATAAAGCGGTGGACTTGAGAAAGAACTGATAGATCATCTCGGCATCATCCAGAGCGCGATGGCGATTGACGATTGAGAGCTTAAAGCGCTCGATAATCTGTGATAGACCATGGCGTTTAAACTGCGGGTAGAGATTGCGACTAAATTTAACTGAGCACAGCGGTTTGGCATTGTAGCTAATGCCGACACGCTGGAATTCATTTTTTAAAAAACCATAGTCAAAACGCGCGTTATGAGCCACTAGAGTGCCGCCGTCTAACTTGCTCAGCAGTTCGGTAGCAATATCGCTAAATAGCGGTGCGCCACTCACCATGTCGGGGCTGATACCGGTAAGACGCTGAATAAAAGGGGGTAGCGTTGTTTCTGGGTCAAGAAATGTCTGCCATTTTTCAACAAGCTCGCCATTTTCAATCACCAGCAAGCCAATCTCAATAATACGATGATAGGTCGCCTTGCCACCTGTTGTCTCACAGTCGAGCAACACCATTCTATCAGGGAAGCCTGAAGAGAGTCGGTTGGGTGTTGGACTGTCGAGCCAGTTGAGTTGCATGGACATAGTACGCACACAAACTGTGACTGGCTCTCGAGGACGTTTGCAGGATAGTTTTAAGTTTTTTATTTTTTAATCTTACTTGTTGAAGCGGGATCGACTGGGTATTCTTGCGGCACTATTTTTCACTGCGAGTTATCAATGTCCTCCGTCTCGGAATCTGCTGTAGAGCGTCGTGTTAGAGCTTGGCTTGATAGCTTTGTTGTGGGGCTTAACCTGTGCCCCTTTGCACGGCCTGTTGTGGCCTCAGAGTCATTGCGCATCAGTATCTGTGATGCAAACCAACTACAGACAGTGGCGCAGAGATTTTTAACCGAGTTGGATCTTATTCACCAGTCGCCGGAGTCTGAGATAGCAACTACCTTGTTGGTTATTCCCAATGCGCTTGCCGACTTCAATGAATATCTCAGTTTTATTGAAAATGCAGAGGCGCTTATTGAAGAGATGGGCGTTGCCAATCTAATTCAGTTGGCAAGCTTTCATCCGCATTATCAGTTTGAAGGCGAGCCAGCAAATTCTGCCAGTCATTTCACCAATCGTTCACCCTATCCGATTCTTCACTTTCTCCGTGAAGAGATGATGACGAAATTGCTCGCCGACTTTCCCCATCCTGAACAGATACCGCAGCGCAATATAAAAACGTTGCAAACCATTGGACGCGCTCAAATAGAACAGCAGTGGAATGAGCTTTGGTAAAAACGCGCAATCATTATGATGTGATTATTATCGGTGGTGGTGCGGCTGGATTGTTCTGCGCCTTTACCGCAGGTCGACGCGGGCTATCAGTATTGGTGTTAGATAGCAGCAATAAAGTGGGCAAAAAAATACTTATGTCAGGGGGTGGGCGATGCAACTTTACTAACCTTGATATTCAACCGGAAAATTATCTGTCGGCGAATCCACATTTTTGTAAATCGGCATTGAATGGCTACAACCAATGGCAATTTATCGCCATGGTTGAGCAGCATCAGATTGCCTACCATGAGCGCAAGCATGGCGAGTTATTCTGCGATCATTCGGCCAAAGATATCTTGGCTATGCTATTGGATGAATGTGAACAGGCCAAGGTGCAGATTAAAACCAAATGCCTTATCGATGCTATTGCCACATGCGATGCGGGTTATTCGGTGCAAAGTTCACTGGGTGATTATCAATGTTCATCATTGGTGATCGCCACGGGTGGACTCTCTATACCCACTATGGGCGCCACAGGATTTGGCTATGATATCGCTGCACAGTTTGGCCTCAATCTGCTTCCGCGCCGAGCAGGACTGGTACCTTTCACCTTTACCGACTGGGTTAAACCTATCTGTGATCGTCTCTCCGGTCTGGCAGTCGATGTGGATATGGCGGTTAATGGCGTCAGCTTTCGAGAGAACCTATTATTTACTCACCGCGGTATCAGTGGGCCAGCGGCACTGCAACTATCCAGTTATTGGCAACCCGGACAGCCTATCGACATCAATCTGTTGCCCAGTGTAAATATTCATCGGCTACTGTTGGGCTATAAATTATCCAACGCAAAATCCTTGCTGCGCAATTTATTATCCCAGCATCTTGCCAAAGCTTTAGTGATGGAGTTGCAGCAGCTCTATTGGGCTGACCATGCTGATACAGCCATTGCCGAGATACCGGATGCAGTGCTAAATCGTATTGCTGAGCAGTTGACGCGGTGGCAACTTAAACCCTCCGGGACTGAGGGTTACCGTACCGCCGAGGTCACGCTTTGTGGAGTCGATACAGATCATCTGTCATCGAAAACTATGGAGTGCAAAACTCAGCCGGGACTATTTTTTATCGGTGAGGTAATGGATGTTACCGGTCACCTGGGAGGCTATAACTTTCAGTGGGCTTGGGCTTCTGGTTATGCGGCAGGACAGTATGTGTAGATTATCTGCGGTTGGCTTTAGCCTTTTTGCGTCGCGCTGCCGCTTTTTCTAAACGCGCTTTTTCACGGGCTTCTTTTTCTGCTTTTAAGATCGCCACCTGTTGCATTTCCGACTCGATCATCTCTGGGGTTTCAAAACCCAACGGCCCCAAAATACCCGCACGCAGTTCATTGACAAAGATGGTGGATACACGCTCCAAATCGACTCGGCCGCCCGCTCGCAAACAGCCTCGCTGGGTACCGATAATCTCCAGCAACTCAATTTCGGTCTGTGGCAATTGATTGATATTAAATCGCTCCTTAAGTCGCTCAGGATAGTTTTGCAATAAAAAATCGGCGGCAAAAAAAGCAATATCCTCATAGCTTACCGCGGTATCTTTAATAGCGCCGGTAGTGGCTAAGCGATAGCTACCCTGTGGGTTTTCGATCTTAGGCCAGAGAATACCCGGTGTATCCAACAGCATAATGCCATTGCGCAGATTGATACGCTGTTGTCCTTTGGTAATAGCCGGCTCATCTCCAGTCTTGGCGATATGCCGACCGGCCAGACAGTTAATCAGCGATGACTTGCCCACATTGGGAATACCGGTAACCATGGCTAGCGTATTGCCACCTTCGCGCTGGGGATAGAGTTTATTGATCAAATCAATAATCTTACTGCTGGGATCATGGTTCTTTAAATCCAACGCCAGTGTTTTGGTATTAGTCTGTTGCTCAAAATGCTCCTGCCACTGTCGGGTGATTGCGGCATCTGCGAGATCGGTTTTATTGAGCAGTTTGATATAGGGCTTTTCAGTGCACAGACCCTGAATAAACGGGTTTGAGCTACTGAAGGGGATGCGGGCATCCAACACCTCAACAACGATATTGACCTGAGGAAGCGCCTCAATCATCTCGTTGCTGGCCTTGCGCATATGGCCTGGATACCACTGGATCGACATGGGTCTCTATCTCAGATAGGTGACGAAGGCTCTATTCTAGCATGTTGTCTACGATTGCGGCGCTACTCTCCAGGTCGATAGCGACGCTCTATTTTGTCGGCGCGCAGTTGCGCATCATACAGCGGGTCATGCAGTATTTCGTTAACATAATCCTCTGCCTGATCAGCATAATGGATTGAGGTCTCATCCAGTGTAGCGGCGCCAAATTGATGAATGCCCCGCACTTTCTGGTTGCCATTGGCGTCCCATGACAGCATGTAGTAAAGACCATCGCCGGCAACATTAGTGAGATAACCATCTTCCTCCATGCCCAGCCCATAGATAGCGCGTAACGTATCGGGCCCACCTCCTACCGGCAGATTGAGGTCGCCGCGTATGTGTCGGTTAATATCACCCCACAGGGGATCTAGACGACCCACTTTGGCCATTAATAAGTCAGTACAGCGGTACAGTTCGTCGGCAATCGCCGGTGCCGGCTTACCTTTTTGCTCAGCTAACCACTCGGCACCAATAATGCAGGTGCACAGTGCGGCACCGCGATTTTCAATATTCGTATTGCGATCCCAGTTGGCAATAATCTGCTGGGCGTCGCGATATTGTTGTGCCTGATCCTTGAGGTCGAGTTGCAGAGCTTGATTTAAGAACGCCATGGATCTGGAATTAACACTGAAGCGCTTGTCATGTTTGATAGCAAAAAACTCTTGCTCAGAAATAGTCTCCAGCTCGGCAAATAATTCTAGGCCGCGATCGGCGCGGTTGGTCATGCGCGTGGGGAAACCATCTTCAATGCGATACTGTTGCGGATCTGGGTTATCGCTTGGCGCTGTGACGTAAAAGGGGCTTTGATTGGCGCTGTGAATATAACCTGATGCGGGGTTGATGACCTGCGGTAGTTGATCGAAGGGCATATATTGATCCCAAATCAAACTGCTGTCGTCTCCCGGTAGATAATGTTGCCAGTTGTAACCACTGACACGTTTTGGCGTCAGCGAGTTGTGCACAAAAAAGGTGTTGCCGAGTTTGTCGGCATAGACAAAATTAAAGCTAGCAAAGGCTTGCATGCGCATTGCGCTAAGCCAATCGTCGAGGCTCTGTGCTTTATTCATGGCTAACCACTGCTCTACTTGGCGCATTTCACCCATGCCGGCATAGCGAACAGCATAGGTGCCGTGGTCGGTTCGCAGCACGGGACCATGCACTGATCTAAGCCCCTGTTCAGTAACAGTCCAAGGCAGAAAACCAAATAGCTTAACCCCGACCTGAATCTCGCGAGATTCTAGCTCTTTCCATTCACCATCGAGAAAGTAGCGATCGGGGTTATCCGGATCAATTTCCAATGCATAGATATCCACCAAATCGGGTTTATTCACCGTGGCGCCCCAACCCAAGTGTTGATTAAAGCCGACGCCGATGGTGACGCTGCTGGGGAATAGACCACCCATGATATTGAGTCCCTCGTCGCTCTGAATATGTGCTTCATACCAAGCCACGGGTCCGGTGGTGGGTTGGTGGGAGTTAATGGCTAATCGGGTGGCACCATCGGTACTATTGTGGGGCGATACCGCGATAGCATTGGAGCCTACTGGCAGACCAGCCATGGTCACGCCTCCGGCATTATTGTCGGCTTGTTGGGTGCTAGTGGTTTTGGTGCTAGTGGTTTTGGTGCTAGTGGTTTTGGTGCCAATAGGATGCTGGCGTTGCTCTTCAAACAACTCAATTACGGGAGCATCAAAACCATAAAACAATAAATGACGCAGCATATAGCCGGCGACAATATCTTTGCCATCAATGGGAAAAAATCGCTCATCAGTCTGCTGCGGATGCAATGCGGCGTAGTAGTTAATGCCATCGGCAAAGGCTTCAATATAGGCTCTGGTGTCTGGTTTGAGCGCACTGTCGTAGCCGGCATCTAGGTCGTCCCAAATACCCAGCCAATGAATTAAAAAATCTATAGTCGCGGCGTCTTTGCCGTTGATGGCGGCATTGGTGCCACGATAAAAGGGAATGCTGTCATGAATGATTTGCCAGTTATCCTCTGCCTGCGCATAGGCAAAACCAAAGGCTGCATCAATATCGCGTTTACCGATAACATGAGGTACACCTAAACTATCCCGTTCAATCACAACATCATATTGTTGATTGAGTTGTCGGTAGTCAGAGGCATTGAACTTTTCAACACAGCCGCTAGAAAGCAGCAGGGCAGTCAGCATAATTAGGATGCGCATAGTGGACGCCTATTATTGTTGTTTTTCTGCTCTATGGTACGGCAGGTGCCAGCCAGTGGTTTAGCACTGGCAGTGGCGATTAGGAGGGTTCCTCCTCAGCATGCAGTACTGTACCCACTGGGGCGGTGGCCGCTTGTAGGGTAATTTCCACTTTGTATTCGCTGGGTAGGGCTTCAATGGTGAGTACACGCCAGATACTGATACCCGCCAGTAAAAGCAGGCAGGCGGCCAATAATAAAAAGAAACTTTGCAAACCAAAAATCTGTAGCCAGAAAACCGCAGTGATCGGTCCGGTAATAGAGGTAAGTCCGGCAATGAGCACAATGGTACCGCTGGCGGGAATAATCTCAGCAGGGCGCAGGTGGTCGTTGGTCAGTGCCACTACCAGTGAATAGAGTGATAACGCGCAACCACCAAATAGAAATACTAGCAAATACAACCAAATTGAAGCCTCGGATTCTCGACTGATCAGTAGGGCAAAAGCGACGGCAATCAGGCAAGAAAAACCCATAACCCAACGGCGATCGATCATATCGGATAGCTTGCCGATGGGATATTGTAAAATCATGCCGCCCGCCATCATGGCGCCCATAAAATTAGCCACCTGGTAGACAGTAAAATCCAGTTTGGTGACATAGACCGCACCCATACTAAAGACAATACTCGACACCCATTGCGAGAGCACAATGCCCATTACGCCCATCGGCGTGCGGTACCAGAGATGACGAATGGTGACACGCTCGGTGTCTTCAATGGCGGGGGTGGTGATAACAGACAGCAGAATAGGCACAGCAGCGACACTAACCATCACTGAGATCATAATAAATAAGGTAAATTCTCTGGGATTGGCGACATTGAGCATAAACTGACCAGCACAGATGCCGGCGAGTAAGATAGCCGTATAGATAGCTAGTATCTGACCACGATTAGTATTGTTCGAGGCTTGATTGAGCCAGCTTTCAGACACCACGTAAATGGTCGAAAACGCAAAGCCTGTGAGCAGGCGCATCAGCGCCCAAGCCCAAGGATTAACATAAATTGCGTGCACTAAAATGGTTACCGATGCTACCGCCGATAGTGCGGCGAATATACGGATATGACCAACCCGCTGAATCATTTTTGGGGTCAACAATGAGCCGGCTAAAAAACCGGCAAAATAGCAGGACATCAGCAGCCCGATCAGATAGTCATCGAAGCCCTCTATTTCTGCGCGCACCCCGAGCAAACTGCCCTGCACGCCAACCGCGAGGCCAATGAGGGAGAGACCGGCGAACAGCGGCCAGATGCTAATAATGGTTCTGACAGGCATAAAAAATGACCCTAGGATAATGGCCGCCAGAGTACACCTAGTTTGATAATCTACAAAGTAAAATCGGCGCTTAAAACACAATTTTTTGCGCGGTAGTTTTGAGTTTAATCCGTCATCGGTAGGAACAGAGTAAGCGGTTATTAACAACTTGATAA
>JASLVT010000019.1 GCA_030741175.1 Porticoccaceae bacterium | reverse complement strand
TTCTCTATCTCGACCCGTTCAGCCTTGTAAAAGTCGGGTTGGCTGATGAGTTCGGTGATCTCATCGATCTGGGTTTCTAGACTCTCTATGAGCTCAGGTAGTTGATCGAGTTCACGCTGATCTTTATACGATAGCTTTTTTGTATTGTTCTTTGGTTTGCCAGAAGTGGCTACAGGAACAGCTTTTGGCGTTTCATCAACTTTGCGTTGGCGCAACCAGTCATCATATCCACCAACATATTGTTCAATGATTCCATTGCCTTCAAAAACCATTGTGCTGGTGACCACATTATTAAGAAAAGCGCGGTCGTGGCTCACCAAGATAATGGTACCTTTGTAGTCGATAAGCAACTCTTCAAGAAGGTCGAGGGTATCGATATCTAAGTCATTAGTAGGCTCATCGAGCACCAGAACATTGGACGGCTGGGTAAATAATTTGGCTAACAATAAGCGATTGCGTTCGCCTCCAGATAGGGCCTTAACTGGCTGGCGGCAACGCTCAGGAGCAAATAAGAAATCTTGCAAGTAGCTGATGACATGGCGAGATTTACCGTCAATCTCAAGCATGTCACGGCCACCGGACACATTGTCTTGAACTGTTTTTTCCTCATCCAGAGTGGAACGATATTGATCAAAGTAGGCAATATTGAGATTGGTGCCCGTCTTAATGCTTCCTTGCTGAGGACTGAGTTCGCCGAGCAAAAGTTTTATTAAGGTAGTTTTACCAACGCCGTTGCGACCTATAAAGCCAACTTTATCACCGCGCTGAATCAGCGTGGAAAAATTGCTAACAACTGCTGTGTCGTTCTCGCCTTCAAAGGTGAAGCTGATATTTTTTGCCTCGGCGACGATCTTGCCGGATTTTTCCGCCTGATGGATATTCATACGCGCAGTACCCAGCCGCTTGCGGCGGTCGGCATATTCGCGGCGCATAGCCTCCAGCGCTCTTACGCGTCCCTCATTACGTGTGCGACGCGCTTTAATACCCTGTCGTATCCAGACTTCTTCCTGAGACAGACGCTTGTCAAACAGAGCATTTTGTTTATCTTCAATCTCGAGAATATCTTCTTTGCGTTTTAGATAGGTGGCGTAGTTACAGTTAAATTCTGCCAATTGGCCACGATCAATTTCGATAAAGCGGGTAGCGAGATTATCCATAAATCGGCGGTCATGACTGATAAACAACAATGAGCCCTCCCATTTCAGCAAAAATTGCTCAACCCATTGGATGGCATCGATATCCAGATGGTTGGTGGGTTCATCAAGTAGCAATAGATCAGGATCACAGACCAGAGCCCGAGCGAGAAGCACTCGGCGTTTATAACCCCCTGAGAGACTAGCGATATCAGCATCGGCCTCAAGATCCATTTTGGTGATAATGGACTCCACACGCTGATTGATATCCCAGCCATTCACGCGATCAAGTTCGGTTTGGCAGGCCTCTAAATCACGCATGATCTGATCACTCGGGTTCTCACTCAAGGCGAGAACAAGATGGTGATAGCGTTTTGCCAGTTCGCCTTCGGCGCCCAGACCTTGGGTGATAACGTCGAATACTGAGCCCTTGGTATCTTGGGGTACCGATTGTTCTAGCTGTGCGACCTTGACACCGGAGGCACGCTTTAAGATACCGTCGTCAGCGGTTATCTGCCCATTGAGTATCTTCAATAATGTTGATTTACCTGCTCCATTGCGACCAATCAGACAGACCCTCTCGCCGCGTTCGATCACTAAATTAATGTGGTCGATCAGCGGGGGTTGGCCATAACTCAGATAGATGTCTTGCAGCGTTACCAGCGGCATAGAGCTAATTTCTCGCGCTCGATTGCTGACTGGAGTCTGCCGGTTTACCCAATGGTTGAGTGATTAAAATTAATTTTGGTAGCAAGGTCATGGAGCCGAGTAGCGCAGCTGTCATTGCTAGCCCCGTGAGTAGACCAAAGTAGATCGAGGGAATAAAGTTAGACAGTGCCAGTATCGAGAAGCCAACAATAATGGTTGTGGCAGTGTAAAACAGTGCCTTACCGATGCTGGCGTGAGCGCGGTGCATCGAGGCTAGATAGTCACCATCGAGGGCAAACTCGCGTTTAAATCGACTGATGTAATGGATAGCATGATCCACACCAATACCCACGGTAATAGCAGCTATGGTAATGGTCATCATATCTAGCGGAATACCGGCAATGCCCATACCCCCCAGAACCACGGCGGCGGCTAAAAAGTTGGGTAGTATGGCAATAACGGATATTTTTACTGAGCGGAACAGTATCAAGAACATCAGCATAATGCCGACAAATACAGCACCCAAGGTGACGATCTGAGATTTGTAGAGGCTCTGCAACATATTATTGTAGAGCACCAATAATCCGGTGTAGCGAATATCGGACTGTTCAATTCCGACCTCATTTACAGCAAAGGTATTGATCTTTTCCAGTAGATCGACACGGCGCAAACCAGCAGTTTCCATCGCTCGCAGTTGGATGCGAGCTTCATCAATATCCTCCAGTAGATAAGGCGCTACCATCTGCTGATAAATCTCATCCCCTAAACTTTTGCGCATAAACGCCAGTTCAAAATCATTGAGCTTATGGCCCATGAGATCAGTAGCTACCTGATAGATCTGTACTAGGCTACTCACTTTGCCAATTTCAGGTTGCGCTTCGAGAAACTGTTGTAGTTTGTGTAGATCGGCGAGGCCCGTAGAGGAAAACCAGTAGCTATCCTTCAGTTCACTATCACCTATATCACTTTCGCCATAGTCATCCTCGCCATAGTCATCTTCGTCATCTCCTGCAGCAGAGGATGCAATGGTTGGAGGCGCAAAGGTAGGTGCTTGTATGATGATGTCCAACGGTGTGGTGCCACCCAGTGCGGTATCTATAACCTCCATACCCTGATAGATCTCTGTATCGGCACGGAAGTAATCAATAAACCGGTTTTCGACCTCTAGTTTGGCAATACCATAAGCAGCGGTGGCACTTAACAGCGCGGCGGCCACTAGCACTACAGAACCATGATGCTCAGTAAACCAAGAAAATTTGCGGGTAATAGTAGCGCTGTTGTCATCATTGCCGGCGTTGGCACCCTTGCCAAATAGCATCATACCCGCGGGGATCACGGTAAAGGCGACCACCAGTGCTAGACTGATACCCATGGTCATCATCCAACCGAAGTCAATAACTGGTCGAATATTGCTGACGACCAATGAGGTGAAGGCAACGATTGTCGTGAGCACAGTGTAAAGACAGGGTTTCGCCATAGAGGTCAAAGTATCATTGACTAGTTGGCGTTGGTCGGACTCTGGATGCAATGCCTGAAGCTCGCGATAGCGCACAATCAAATGAATACAAAGTGCTAGGGTAATGATCAGTAGTAGCGAAACAAAATTAGATGAGATAACGGTCAGTCGCCAATCAATCCAGCTTAAAAAACCAAGAATCATGACTAAGCAAATTGCACAGGTGGCTAGAGGCAATACGACCCAGCGCAGTTGGCGGAAGATCAAGGCTAGAGTAGCGATAATAAACAGCAGTATGCCGGTACCGAAAATAACCAAATCGCTTTTGATAAAGTCAATCATATCGGCAGTGATCATATCTGCACCACCGAGGAAAATAGTCGCGCGATCGCGGTAGCCGTCCATCAGCTCGCGAACTTCAGCAACACGTTGGTGATCTATGGCTGCTTTTTCAGTGCGATAGTCAAGAAATTGCTGACTGACGAGGGTTAACTCAGCCTGTTGTTGTTCGTCGAGCCCCTGTGTATCCCGCGTTAGACGCAGTGCATCGCGCTTTGTGACCAAGTCCAAATAAGTTTGATCCAGTGCCATAGTAGCCAAAATACCAGTAGTTTGACCGTCGGCACTGAGCAACACGTCTTTATAAATAGGGCTGTTGAGAAATTCCTGTTTAGCGGCTTTTTTATCAATGCCTTCGGATAGCAGCGTATTCAGCTCTTCTTTTAAATCTGAGATACCAATTTTGGGACTGTAGAGCAATGGCACATCGAGCATAGAGAGGATGTTCTCAACACCTTCAACAGCACCCAATTCTGTGCGCAGTGATGCCAGTGTATCGAGGTTGTGCTGATCAAAAAGATCTCCTTCAAGTGGAGAGAAGGTGACGATAAGAAAGTTATCGCTGCCGTAGCGCTGCACCACTTCACGAAAGAAATTTAAATCTTCATCATGCTCTAAGGTAAGGGAATCGGCTGATGCGTCTAGTTTAAAGTTAGGTAATCCCATCGCCATGGCGATGGTCAGTCCAGTCATCAGGAGTAATGTTTTTAATGGGTTGTCGAGAACCGCTTTTTGGTAGAGATTGAGCAGTGATAACATGGGGGTAGACGCCTTAAATACGCAAACAATTCGGTCGCTATTATGGAGTCTTTTCGGTCAATATCATAGCGCTAGGAAACGCATTTGATGTTTGCCCAAGATAGGGTTTCAATTACACTTGACGGCTTTAATTGACTCATTCGGTGGCAAAATATGCGTGGTGTAATCCTCGATTGTGATAGCCTCGGCCCCGCAGATCTCGATCTCAGTGCGCTGTATGATTTGCCGGTCGACTGGACAGTCTATCCAGATTGTGAATCAAGCAGAGTTATCGAGCGCATTGCTGATGCGGATATCGTTTTGACTAATAAAACGCCTATCGATGCAGCAGCCTTGGCTCAGTCTCCAAAGCTAAAAATGGTTAGTTTGTTGGCCACGGGTACCAATATTATCGATTTAAAAGCGGCCAGTGCGGCGTCAGTCATCGTCTGCAATGCAGTCAATTACGGTACTGCCTCGGTAATGCAGCATGTTTGGGGTCTTATCTTAGCTTTAACAACCAATTTGCCGTCCTATAGTCGCAATGCCATTAATGGAAGCTGGGCAGAGAGTCAGTTATTTTGTTTACTAGATTTTCCCGTGCGTGAGCTAGAGGGTAAAACCCTTGGCATTGTCGGTGCTGGGGATTTGGGGTCGGCAGTTGCCAGAGTTGCACAAGCCTTTGGTATGCAAGTGGCATTTGCCGCTCTACCGCACCGACAGTATCAGGATGATCTACCTCGGTTTCCATTGCATCAGTTGTTGTCCATGGTCGATGTGCTGAGTTTGCACTGCCCGTTAACGGAGCAGACTCAGGGGCTGATCGGTGCTTCTGAGCTAGCATTGATGAAGAGCTCAGCAATACTGATTAATAGTGCTCGCGGTGGCCTGATAGATGAGAGTGCATTGAAGCAGGCACTACTCAGTGGTGCCTTGGCCGGTGCCGGATTGGATGTGCTATCAGAGGAACCCCCGGTGGCGGGCAATGTGCTGATTGATGAGACAGTCCCCAATCTGATTATTACACCTCACACCGCTTGGGCTGCGGTGGAGGCTAGGCAGCGACTGGTCGGTCAAATGGTGGAAAATATCAATGCGTTCCTCAGCGGCAAGCCACTGAGACAGGTCAACTAGCCGATAAACTCTGTCGACAGTTTTTTGCCGGCCAAGATCTTTTTCAGTTTGGGATACTGGGGAACACCATTTTTATAGGGCGGATAATCCTCGCCAATAATCAGTGGCTGCAAGTAGTCCCGCGCTTTCTGAGTGATACCAAAGCCGTCTTTACTGATAAACGACCGGGGCATCTTTTTTTCAATATTAGCGACCTTAGCTAGCGAGGCTTCACCTATTGCCCAAGTATATTTTTTGCTATTGCCACGCTCGATGGTGACCATAATACTCGTCTTTCCTTCAAGTGCTTTCTCCACAGCGGCACGACCCACGGCATAGGCTTGGTCGACATCTGTTTTGGATGCAACATGGCGAGCAGCGCGCTGCAAATAGTCGGATAGTGCATAATGATATTTATAGCCCAGCGAGTGTTTAACCATGCTGGCCAATGTGGGAGCAACACCACCGAGCTGCTGATGACCGAAAGCATCCTTATTCAATGAACCGGAGATCAGTGCCCCATCTGCGTACTTAGCACCCTCGGAGGCAACAACTACACAGAAACCTTTTTCTTTTACTGTCTGCTCGACTTGAGCAATAAAGGCCTCACGAACAAAAGGTATTTCTGGGAACACAATAATATGCGGTGGATCACCCGCCTCCTCAGCAGCAAGCCCGCCGGCGGCGGCAATCCATCCAGCATGGCGACCCATAACCTCAAGAATAAAAATTCTGGTGGAGGAGGCAGCCATGGATGCAATATCGAGGCTGGCCTCTTTTGTCGATACGGCAATATATTTGGCAACCGATCCAAATCCCGGAGAACAGTCGGTAAAGGGCAAATCATTATCAATGGTTTTGGGAATATGGATGGCCTGAATGGGATAGCCCATTTTCGCAGAGATTTGTGAGACCTTAAGACAGGTGTCGGCGGAGTCACCGCCGCCATTGTAGAAAAAGTAGCCGATATTATGTGCTTTAAATACCTCGACTAGGCGCTCATATTCAGCAGGGCTCTCTTTCAGGTCTTTCATCTTATAGCGACAGGAGCCAAAGGCGCCACCGGGAATATGTTTGAGCGCCTCTATTGCCGAAGGGGATTCTTTATTGGTATCGATCAGATTTTCATGCAGGGCGCCCAAGATACCGTTTTGGCCGGCATAGAGAGTCCCTATTTTATCTCTATTTTCTCTGCAGGCTTGAATTACACCAGCTGCCGACGCATTGATAACAGCTGTTACGCCGCCTGATTGAGCATAAAACGCATTTTTCTTCGCCATACGAGCCTTCCCTTCCCAGTAGTCCATTTCCAAGTTTCTATTTTACGGGACTGGTCGCTGCGGTAAAAGGGTAAACAGTTAATCTATGGCAATATTAAACATTAACCTCAACTCGATATGGCTGTGACTATGGATATTATGATTGGGTTGATGGATATATTCTGCAGCTGCGGAGACCCAAGCCTTTTTATCCGACCATTGCCATGGTCTTCGATAGTTGAGTTCAAGCTTTTGTTCGCGACCTTGGGGCTGTAGCCTAAACGGCAGATCTTGATAGATAATTCGGCGATCCACCGTGCGCCCTGTGGCTACCCTCAATTGACCATTGCCTGACTCTACCCTCAGAGGTTGGCTTAAATAAAGATCCAGTTGGTCACTGGGATGAAGCAGTGCGCGACCTTTTAGTCCGAGGGCCCATGCGCCACTTGTGATTGGGCGGTCTATGCTGACAAGCTGGCTATTCAGTGCGGCATCAGTTTTGCCGGTGTACAGGGCCATCATGCCCTGCCAGCTAGGGTTGAATTGCAGATAGCCATTGAGGCCGGCGAAAAAAGTATCCCCGCGTTCTGAAGAGCCCAATGCCGGTCCGATGCTGGTGCCGAGAAAACTATCTTGTTCTTGAACAAAGCCGGTTTGGATACTTATGCCATTGCCACCGGCTAGCAGGGAATATTCTAAAATGGCACCATTGCTATGTTGGTCACTGTTGTGTTGCCACTGATTCCAACTAGCGCTGCCATCGAAAAGCGCTACCCGCAACTTATTGTTATCAGCTCCGAGATTTAATGCGCCGCCGCTACTCCAGCCCTGTCTGGCATAGCGCAACCAAGGGGCAGCGAAACTGCTATCATCTTCCGTGGCTGCTGGATTCAATCCGGCATCGGCATAGAGGCCAAAAAACCAACCGGGGTTGGCATTGAAGCCAGCAAATCTTTCCGCGCCTTGCTCATCTTGAAAGTGCAGAGCAAAGTAATCAGCCTGTATCTGATTATTGGGATTGTCGATAACAGGATAGTTCTGTTGCCAAGGGTCGGTGGCCATCCCCAACTGCAATTTGCCACCATTGTTCAGCGTCCCAGTTTGATGCTTGAGTGATGTCGGTATTGAGCTATTGGGTAGGGCGTTCACCAGAGAGGCGGCGCTTTTATAAAAAGGAAAACCCAACTCATCAAATACCGCAATAGTAAACTGACCTAGACTGTCAGCCAGACCTCCACCCACTGCACTGCCAAGTGTGGTGATGCCCAGCTGAGCTTGGTTTACCATGTCACCATCTAAGTTGATGCCAGTGGCACTGGCGGTAACGCCTACAGGCCTGGTAGCACTGTCCAAATCCAGTAAACCTTGACCATAGATCGCCTGGTCTGCGTAGATATCAGTCTTATTGGCTGTCGTCAGCAAGCGCGTGACTAGCTCATCATGGCCTACTGTCGGAAAGAGTTGTTTTAGCAGCGCAAGAGAACCACTGACCAATGGTGCGGCGAGAGAGGTGCCCACCGCTCCTCCGTAATAATCCCCGCCCTCTTCTGCATCTGATGGGGGCGAGACTGGCGCCAAGATCCGTTCAGAATCGCTAATCTCTCCATCACCGTCCGCATCGCCGCCTCCTGGTGCTGCCAGGCAAAAGCTTGCGGCTGCGCCGCAACGATTGGAATAGGAGGCGATCTCTCCAGAATTATCCACTGCGACAACCGCTAGCATATGTGTTTGCAATTCAGGAAATAAATACGGTAGGCCGGGAACTAATTCCGGTGAATCAGCGTCGACTAGATCACCAAACTCTGTTCGGTTGTCAAAGGCGTTGCCTGCAGCGACCACAAAGATACTGCGCTCTCCTGCGGGTTTGTTGTCTTGTCTCAATGCATCCAAGGTGTTGCTAAATGCGGCATTGATAGATTCGCTAGTGTAAGACGTCACCACACCAGAAAAGCCAAAGCTCAAATTGACAATGTCTGTGAGATTGGCCATGGCGTTAAAACGTTCAGCAAAATACATATCTTGGTCTACGGTAAGATACTCTTCCTCTAGCGGCTCATAGGAACCATCTCCTGAACCCAGAGGGATCTCCCATGTGCTGATATCAGCCTCATAGGCAACACCATGCATATTCACATTGGCGAATTTAGCGTTGTCTCTATTGGCCGCTATGGCACCAGCAACCAATGTACCATGCGCGATAGCATCAGTTGATCGATTAGCATCGCTGAGGTAATCAGAGCCGGCAATGGTAACTTTACTGCCTGACCCCGCGTCAAATTCAATATGCTGGTGATGGACACCGGAATCTATAACGCCCACAGTAACACCCGCGCCTGAGGCGCCCCGAGCATAGGCGCTGGAGGCATTGATCATTGAGAGTCCATTCATGCCGTAATATTCCGCAGTTTCAAACTCAGCTACGGCAGTGTCAAAATTTTCCTCATCGGCATCTTGATCATTAAAGCTAGCATAAGGCGGGCCGGTAAGTTGAGGCGTGACGACGGGCGGTGCAGGTGATGTGGGAGTGCCCGGGGATCCAACTGTTCCGCCACCGCCACCACCGCAACCAGAGGTTAAAGATATAGTAAGGGCCAAAACACCAAGGGCCCTTTTATTATGCTGGAAAGACAACCTATCCATTCTCTACTGAGCCTCTACTTAGGCAGTCAATGTAACTCTATTTACCCTTAATTGTCAGTAGTGGATTTTATTTTATGACTTTTGACACTGCATTTACGCTATATTAGCGGTGTTATTTGCGGATCAAGAATCAAAGGGAAACTCCAGCGCTATGCATATACATATCCTTGGTATCTGTGGCACCTTTATGGGCAGTTTGGCGCAGCTGGCTAAAGCTGCCGGTCATTCGGTCTCTGGATGTGATAAGAATGTTTATCCGCCGATGAGTACCCAGCTTGAGCAGGCGGGTATCAGGCTGATTGAAGGTTATGACCCGAAGCAATTAGAGCCCGCGCCCGATTTGGTTGTTGTCGGCAATGCTATGTCTCGCGGCAACCCCTGCGTGGAAGCGGTACTCGATCGGCGACTCCCCTATATCTCCGGCCCCCAGTGGTTGGGCGATAACATTCTGCGCCATAAACATGTATTAAGTGTTGCTGGAACTCATGGCAAAACCACCACCAGCAGTATGTTGGTCAAAATATTGGAGAGTGCCGGGCTGCAACCGGGATTTTTAATTGGTGGTGTACCTCAGGATTTCGGTGTATCGGCCCGTTTGGGCGATGGCGATTATTTTGTCGTTGAGGCGGACGAATACGACAGTGCATTTTTTGATAAGCGGTCTAAATTTGTACATTACCATTCTGATACCTTGGTGATAAATAATATAGAGTTTGATCACGCCGATATATTTGACGACTTGGCAGCAATTCAAAAGCAGTTTCATCACTGCGTTCGAACTGTGCCTAGCAATGGTACAGTGATCTATCCAGCGGCGGATAGTCATATTGATACCATTATCGATATGGGTTGCTGGAGTCAGCGTCAGCCTTTTGGCGAAGACACCGCTTGGCAGTATCGGTTGCTTGAAGCAGATGGTTCGCGATTCGTGGTCAGCCATGAGCAACAGACCGCGGAGGTGCAGTGGCAGCAAACTGGTCTGCACAATGTGCTAAATGGTATGGCCGCGGTGATCGCCGCTAATCAGGTGGGGTTAAGTTTCGATCAAGCCTGTGCTGCTCTAAGTGACTTTGTTGGTGTGAAACGGCGGATGGAGCTCATATATCAGAATACTCATGTCAGAGTGTACGACGACTTTGCTCACCATCCTACTGCGATAAAAACGACACTTGAAGGATTGCGTGCAAAGGTTGGCGACAGCAAAGTAGTGGCTGTGATAGAGCCTCGCTCAGCGACCATGAGATTGGGTATTCATCAAGACAGTTTGAGTCATGCAGTGGCAGCAGCAGATCAGGTGTTCTGGTATCAGAACGCATCGATTGATTGGGATGTCAATGCTGTTGCCAAGGCCTGTGATGTGCCAGCGATTGCTGTTGCAGAGATTGAAAACTTATTGACCCTTGTCACTGAGTCTATAACTCAGGATACTGAGATTGTTATTATGAGCAATGGCGGTTTTGAAGGGTTTCACCAGCGGTTAGTCGAACGTCTTGGTCGGGGTAATTAAACTCTTAGGTTGAAGGTTACCGGTCCATCATTGCACAAAGAGACTTGCATGTCGGCAGCGAAAACACCCTGTTCAACAAAGCTGTGCAGTTGTTTGGCCTGAGTTACAAAATAGTTATACAAAGACTCCGCTTGGTCTGGTGTAGCGGCGGATGAAAAGCTGGGTCGCAACCCTCTATTAGTCTCTGCCGCTAAAGTAAACTGCGAAATAACCAATAACCCGCCGCCAATGTCCTTTAGTGAAAGGTTCATTTTAAGGTTGGCATCAGAAAAAATTCTGTAGTTCAGCACCTTGTGTAGTAGTTTGTCGGCGCTCTCTTGTGAGTCGGTCTTTTCAATACCGAGCAGTAATAAAATACCCTGATCAATTTGGCCATGAACTTTCTGTTCTATGGTCACTGAGGCTGAGGATACACGTTGGATAAGTCCGTACATTGAGCGACCGCTATGTTGATAGATCTTGTTAGCCAGATTGACAGCGCCGTTCATTAAAGCATTAGTGCTGATAGGTTTGCCAGAGTAAAACCCTGATATTGCGTTTATTTCTGATTGGCTTTGCGTCGAGTACATTGATCACTGGTGCTTAGTCAGTAGACAAATTTTAGCCGCTAGACTATTTTCCTCGTTATCATTGCTGGATAAAAAGAAGGGTTGACTATGACCGATTTAATTCGCTGCAGTTGGTGTGGCAATGACCCGCTCTATCAACAATACCATGATGTTGAATGGGGCGTTCCCTGCAAGGATGATGGCAAGTTATTTGAGTTTCTAATTCTTGAGGGCGCGCAGGCTGGACTGTCATGGATCACCATTTTGCGCAGACGTGAAAATTACAGACTGGCATTTGCGCATTTTGATGTTGCGGCAGTTGCAGCGTTTACCCAGCTAGACATTGAGCGTTGCTTGGCGGATGGAGGTATTGTGCGTAACCGGTCAAAAATCAGTAGTGCAGTTTCCAATGCCCGTTGCTTTCTTGAGGTGCAGGCTCAGTTTGGTTCTTTTAGTGATTATCTATGGCGTTATGTGGATGGTGCTCCGATCGTCAATCGGTGGACAAACCATCGAGAAATCCCCGCTTCAACAGCGTTGTCCGAAACGATTAGTAAGGATTTAAAAAAGCGTGGATTTACATTTTTCGGGCCCACCATCTGCTATGCCTATATG
>JASLVT010000199.1 GCA_030741175.1 Porticoccaceae bacterium | reverse complement strand
ACATGCCACCATTGAGGAACTCCTCGAGTGCTTCCGAGAGTGCAAGCAAGATCCCAAGTTTTGGCAGGACTACGTAGCACTGCTGCAAAATTACTCTGGTCGTCCGACTCCGGTAACCTATTTGGAGAATCTGAGCCGCGAATTGGGTGGCGCGCAGATTTATGTAAAACGTGATGATCTCAATCATACCGGTTCCCACAAGGTCAACAATGTGATGGGGCAGGGGTTGCTGACTCAGCGATTGGGTAAGAAGCGTGTAATTGCCGAGACAGGCGCGGGACAGCATGGTTTCGCCACCGCTACCATGGCGGCCAAGTTTGGTTTTGACTGCAAAATTTATATGGGTGCGGTCGATGTCGCCCGTCAGCGCCCCAATGTGTTCTGGATGGAAAATCTTGGCGCCGAGGTGGTTGCGGTAGAGGATGGCCAGAAGACATTAAAAGATGCTGTAAATGAATGTATGCGTGATTGGGTGACCAATATGGCCGATACCCATTATATTTTGGGTACCGCCTGTGGGCCTCATCCCTTCCCAGAAATGGTTAGCTGGTTCCAGTCAATTATCGGCCTCGAAGCCCGCGAACAGATCATGGCGCAAACCGGGCGTCTACCCAACCGCGTCTATGCCTGTGTTGGTGGCGGTTCCAATGCCATGGGGCTGTTTCAGGGCTTTTTCGATGATGATGTGGAGTTGATCGGCTGTGAGGCTGGAGGCGAGGGCGTTGGTTCCTATATGCACTCAGCGCGCTTGGCCTATGATGATGCCAGTGTCGGTGTTGCTCAGGGCTACAAAACCTATTTTCTGCAGAATGACGAAGGCAATATGAATGAGACTCATTCGGTTGCCGCTGGTCTCGACTATATTGGTGTTAACCCCATCTTTGCCCATCTCCACGATCAGGGCAAGGTGCGTTTTGAGGCGGCGACAGACGCGGAGGTGAAGGAAACACTCAAGCTGACAATGCGTACCGAGGGCTTAATTCCTGCGTTGGAGAGCACCCATGGTTTTGTTGTGGCGTTAAAAGAAGCGCGCACTATGGCTAAGGATGAGGTGGTGCTAGTGAATATGTCGGGCCGTGGTGATAAAGATATCTTTACCATCGCCGATGCCTTGGATGATGCCAAATGGAAGTCATTTATTGGCGGTAAAGCGGATCAGTACCGCGCGGAGAAAAAATAATGGGCCTAGAAGCTTTTATCGCCGAGCGTAAAAAAAGCAAAGAACTGTTGGTGATGGCGCATGTGGTCTGTGGCTATCCCAGTTTTGAGGAGAATCTTCAGGAGCTGGAGATTATGGCCGAGGCGGGGGTCGATCTGGTTGAGTTGCAGTTCCCTTTTTCTGAGCCCAGTGCTGATGGCCCGCTGTTTGTGCGCGCCAATGAGCAGTCCCTCAAAGCGGGTACCACCGTTGACCAATGTTTTGATTTTATGCGACAGGTCAGCGCACGCTTCCCGTTTAAGGTGTTGATGATGGGTTATTACAACACTGTGTTTAAGATGGGTGAGGATGTCTTTGTTCAGCGCCTAAAAGAGGCGGGTGGTGTAGGTTATATTCTGCCTGATCTACCTGTCGAGGAAGCCGAAAATTTGCACGCACTGTCGGCAGAGGCCGATGTCGAGCCTGTTATTTTGATGACGCCGACCAGTAGCGACAAGCGCTTGGCTCAGTTGGGCGCCGCTAGTCGCGGTATGGTCTATGCGGTTGCGCGCAAAGGCGTGACCGGTTCTAAAACCGATATGGGCGATGATGTGGTTGCTCTGATTGACCGTTGCCGTCAACACACCGATGTGCCGATTGGTGTTGGCTTCGGTATTAGCAGCAAGGCAGATATGGACTTTTTAAAGGGGTCTGCAGATCTCGCTATTGTCGGTACTGCGGCGCTTAAAATCTGGGAGCAGTCTGGAGCAGAGGGGTTGCGTGGGTTCTTTGCCGAACTGATGGCCTAGGCCTGTGATCAGTTGGTAGCGTTGGCAAAACGCCAATCATTGATAACCTGAGAACGAATCTCTTCTAAGTCGGGTATTTCTCCCACCACCGCATTGTCAATACAGATAATATGCGCACCAAGTCTTGAGGCGATGGGTCCTGTCCAGCATGGCTGTATCCTTGGTTGCATTGCCAATACTAGTAGTTTATCGGCAAAGCTGCGGCCAAATCTGTCTTCAATCTGATCTGATGCCCCCTGATAGGCCTCTTCATTGATCGCTTCATCACCCTCTCTTATTTGTTGTAGGCGTTGCTCTGCCTGTTGATAGGCACTGCCGCCGTATTTCGCTGAGCTAAATAATAGATGGCGGAAGTTGAACAGCGAAAACTCCCTATACTCGGCCTGATGCTGACGGTAGTAATCGAGCAACTCTTGGTCTGAGGGTTGACGCAGGGTGGTAACATTTTTAGTCAACCCTGCCAGTTTGGCCTCCATCGCTTGAGGATCCATAATCTGGTCAGTATCTGTTCCCACAGAGTCTATCTCGGCACTGTTATCGCCAAATAGATTGGTTTGGATACGCTGCTGCAATACATTAATATCGGGCAGATTTTGGCGATTGGCATCCCAGTCGCGCTGATCAGTGTACTGATTTGTTTGATACCAGTAGACGCCTAGCGCCAAGGTAGTAACCAGCGCTATTGTCAGTAATATGATTGATCTGGTGCTATGTGTTGGTGCTGTCATTGGCCTAGCGTCGAAAAATTTTAATCCACTCACCGGCTTTGGGTTCACCGCTGGGATAGTAGCCATTAATTATACGCAGATCGTCGATATCTGTGCTGCTTAGCTTTAACGCTTTGGCTAAACCTTCAAAGGTGGTGGCACTGGTGGCTTTGACATAATGCACAGTTTGCGGTTTCTGTCCCTGTATCTCGCGATTGGAGATGGGCCGGAAACTATTGATTGCAGAGATAAATAACTTATCGGTCTCAGCAAAGTCCGCCTGCTGTTGCACCTCACCGATAAATAGATAGGCATTAAGTTTGTAGTAGACCAGTGCGATGCGACTGTCCGCGGATCCGTTGGTACCGGGCAATATACCGGTAAAGCCTTTTAATCGTGCCGGCGCTATGGTTTTGCCATCGCGCAGTTGGGCGACATTGAGGTAGTTGTAAAGAAACTCTTCCGGGCTCTGAGCTGTGCGTGCCATAGCCTGTAGAGATAGGCTAGCACTGTTTTCCGGTGATTCTGCGCTGGCAAGAATCGGGCTGTTGGGCTTACTTTGTACCCAGTCTTTGGGAAAGTCAAAGCGCACCCGCAGACGCATATTGGAAAACCGCTCTGGCTTCTGCTCTTTAGCGAGAAAATTTTCCCCCCA
>JASLVT010000198.1 GCA_030741175.1 Porticoccaceae bacterium | reverse complement strand
ATCGGGTTTTAGTTGGGTTTTTAGTTCTGATCAGCATAGGCGTGACATTAATTACCGTCGCCTCTAACTCCTCAGTATCACCAGTTGAAAAACAATCTGAGCAAACTGCGCTATACCGCGAGATATTTGATCGCTTAGCCACCCGCCACTACCGCGGACAGACTATTGATGACGCATTATCCAAACGTTACCTGGCCGAATATCTCGATCAGCTAGATCCACTGAAGGGCTATTTTCTGCAATCTGATATTGATGAATTTAACCAGTGGCAAACAAAACTCGATGATCTCGCCAAACGTGGTGATGTAAAACCAGGATTCGCTATCTTTAATCGATTACGAGAGCGCGCAACAGCACAATTAAACTGGAATATCGCCCTACTTCAAGATTCTGAGCATCTATTTGACTTTGCCGCCGATGATACGCTGCTCCTTGATGGCGATAAGCGCCAATGGCTCGCCAATACAACCGCTGCTGAAGAATTTTGGTATAAACGCATCAAGGACTCTTTAATACGTCTGCTTCTAAACGATAAGGAAGAAAGCAAGGCAAGAGAGCTGCTGGTAAAACGCTATCAAAACCAGATAAAGCAGTATGAGCAACGCGACAGTCAGGACGTATTTCAGCTCTATGTCAATGCGCTAGCCAAGCTTTACGACCCCCATACGTCCTATTTCTCTCCCCGAACCACTGAGAATTTTCAGATCAACATGTCACTTTCTCTGGAAGGTATTGGCGCAGAACTGACGATTGAAGACGAATATACAAAGGTCGTGCGTATTATCCCTGGCGGTCCGGCTGACCTGCAGGGCATTTTAAAAGCTGGAGATAAAATTATCGGTGTTGGTCAAGATGATGAGGAGATTGTCGATGTTGTTGGCTGGCGACTCGATGATGTTGTCGACCTTATTCGCGGCGCCAAGGACTCTACCGTGCGTTTAGACGTGATTCCTGGTAGCGGCGAGTCTGCAGATACTACAATCACCATTGCCATTGTTCGCGATAAGGTCAAGTTGGAGGACAAATCGGCCCAAAGTAAAATTCTAGAGATTGAGCAAGAAGGCCAAAAATTTAAGCTTGGGGTCATTGAAATACCCGCTTTCTATCTCGACTTTGAGGCTTACCGAGCACGTGATCCCAACTTCAAAAGTACCACCAGAGATGTGGCTCGACTGCTAAACGAACTTACCGATCAACAAGTGGATGGCATTGTCTTGGATCTGCGCAATAATGGTGGCGGTTCTCTGCTAGAGGCAACAGGGTTGACTGATCTATTTATTGATCGTGGACCCGTGGTGCAAATCAAAGACTCCGACAGTCGTATCTATCGTAATCAACGAGCGACTATTCCTGCCCAATACAAAGGCCCCCTTCTTGTCATGATCAATCGATTAAGTGCCTCGGCCTCTGAAATTTTCGCCGGCGCTATGCAGGATTATGGCCGAGCACTGATTGTGGGCAGTCAGAGTTATGGTAAAGGCACTGTTCAGGATGTCACTGGACTCAGTAGCGGTCAGCTAAAACTAACAGTGTCCAAATTCTATCGCGTATCTGGCGACAGCACTCAGCATCGCGGGGTGTTACCCGACATTCAATTCCCCTCAGCCTATGATCCGGAAGAAGTCGGCGAAAGTCATCAAGATAATGCCTTGCCTTGGGATCAGATACGAGCAATCCCACATGCTATCAGCACCGATCTACAGCGCTATATAGAACCCCTAACCACTGCGCATAAAAAACGTAGTGCAGCGGATCCAGACTACAGGAAGCTAGTTGAGAGCCTTGCCCTCAGCAAGCGCTGGTCAGAAGATGATGTCCTTTCTCTTAATATTGAGAAGCGACGAGAGCGCAGCGCGAAATGGGACGCGGAGCTGTTTGCTCTGGAAAATAATCGCCGTAGCAAAAAAGGACTGGAGCCCTATGCCGACATAGCATCATGGGAAAAAGCTGAAGTTCCTGAGGAACAACCTATCGCTGAGTCTGACCCGCTGTTGCAGGAAGCTGGTCATATACTGAGTAACCAAATACGTCTTCAAACCGAGATGAATAAAGCCAATCAAGCGCAGATGGCACATATTAATCGTAAAAACAGCACACAATAACGGGGCAGAATGTAATTGAGTAAATCAACCCGAATTATTTCATTTAATGTCAATGGCTTGCGAGCAAGACTGCATCAACTGCAAGCACTGATAGATCAGCATAATCCCGATATTATCGGTCTTCAGGAGACCAAGGTTAGTGATGAAGAGTTTCCGATTGAAGCTGTCGAGGCCATGGGTTATCGAGTCGATATATATGGCCAAAAGGGACATTATGGCGTCGCACTACTGAGTAAAACAAAAGCTATTAATATCACCAGAGGCTTCCCTGGGGATGACGCCGAATCTCAGCGTCGTATGATCCACGGTGAATACTTGATCAATGGAGAGAGCTTGCATGTGATTAATGGCTACTTTCCTCAGGGCGAGGGGCGTGCCCACCCTACCAAATACCCTGCCAAACAAAAATTTTATGCTGATCTTCTAAGGTATTTGCAGACTAATTTTCAGCCAGATAACAAACTGGTGGTAATGGGTGACATGAATGTGGCAGCGGCCGATATTGACGTGGGCATTAAACCAGAAAATGCAAAACGTTGGCTTAAAACTGGCAAATGTGCTTTTTTACCTGAGGAGCGCGAATGGCTACAGAATCTTATTGATTGGGGCCTTGAGGACAGCTACAGAAGCATGCATCAAGAGGACACTAGAGCATATAGCTGGTTTGATTATCGCAGTCGCGGCTTTGAACAGGACCCCAAAATTGGTCTTAGAATAGACCTGATTCTGGCATCAACAGGCGCTATGAGCGACTTACAAAGCACCGGCATTGATTTCGACGCAAGGTCAGCAGAGAAGCCCTCAGATCACTGCCCTATTTGGGCCGACTTTAGTCTTTAAACATCATAGGATTGATGTGGTCAACCATTAGGCTATATCTGCGTTCTTACATGCAACTCAATCACGAGGATAAAGGCATGATAAAACCAGTAATTATTGGTGCGACATTAACCGCTTTACTCACATTTCCTCTGAGCTCCATTGCATCGGGCTCGGACCTAAAACATCGAAATCATCATATAGTAGTTGTCTCTAGTCATACTGGTGCTCAAGCCAAACATGTTATTAGAACTGATTACCGCAAGGTAAGAGAAAGAGTTAAAGCCGATTCCATCAGGCGGCATCGATCCGCGGTAAACCATCATAAGCAGCACAAGCGCTTGCGGCGCGGAGAGCATTATTGGCTTCATCACCACTACCCTCAGTATCACTCAAGTCAATATAGACCTCATGTCTATGGTTTAAGA
>JASLVT010000197.1 GCA_030741175.1 Porticoccaceae bacterium | reverse complement strand
CAATATGTCCGTACTTTTTTTCTTTATTTAGCGCTGGGAACAGTAATTGGTATTGTTTGGTATCAATTCACAATTAATGGTGATGCTTTAGCTCATTTTCCAGCCGAATATATTCCGGTATTTCTGTTCGTTACCCTTGTTGGTTTGGCTTTTTTACATTTAAGCACCCAAAGTATTGTTGAAAAAGAGCGTCATATAGAACGAGAACGTCAAAAATCCGCCAGTATTAAATCCTTAGCGGGCTCTATCGCCCATGAAATGCGCAATCCACTGGCACAAATTCATGGCAGTTTGCAGTTGGTGCAGATGCAGACACCCGACCTAAATAACAATGGCTATATTTCAAATGCCTATCGAGTTATTCAAAATGGTCTGCAGGTGATTGATATGACCATGGATGCGATTAGGGATAGACCCATAAATCGTGATCGCTTTACATTGCTATCAGCGCGAGATTTGGTGTTGGAAAGTGTCGCAGATTTTGCCTATACGGAGGCGGAGCACGCTGGCAGGGTATCGGTTAGGGGAGAGGACTTTCAAATAATGGCCGATCCGGTGATGCTCAAGTATGTGCTGTATAACCTTATTAAAAATGCGCTGTATTATGTAAAAACCCTTCCCGATGCGACCATCGTTATTTCATTGACTGCCCAGCAGATTGAGGTGCGCGATACAGGTCCGGGTATTGCTGCTGATGTAATTCCTAAGCTGTTTGATAGTTTTTACACATCTCACGAGCAGGGTGGCACGGGTTTAGGGCTGTCCTATTGCAAACGCACAATGACGTCATTGGGGGGTGATATTCATTGTCACTCGGCTTTGGGTCATTACACTGCTTTTGTGCTTTCTTTTCCTATGCTGTCGAAACAGCAGGTTGAGGGCACTGGTGGTTTCAGGGCGTCCTTGCCCGAATAATTCAGGATTAGCCGATTATTTATCGAGACTCCAAATACCGGCACCGCGCACTGCAATAAACAAGAAGGCAAAACAGAAAAATGCGGCGAGCTCACCGCCATTAAGTATGGGAAACACATCCTTCATACCATGAACCATCCAATAGGCCACTGCCATTGTGCCACTGCAAATAAATGCCGCAGGTCGCGTAAAGAGCCCAATCATAACGAGGGCTCCACCCACCAATTCAATAGTGCCGGCGCTGTACATCAGGGGGTTAAGTGGATAGGGGAAATCCTGCGGGAAATTAAATAGTTTCTGGGTGCCATGCCAGATAAATAAAAAGCCGGTGACGATACGCAAGAGAGCGTAGGATTGTTCTTCACGGCCTGCTAGCAAGTTATCTAAGAAGTTCATATGTTGTTCCTTTTATTTTTGTTGATATGACCCTAGTTCATATAACAGGAATCCCAATAAAAAGGCAACTTATGTACGGATAGGAGCTTGTTAGTGTGTTGCGGATGTCGCTGCGGCATTAAGCGCGTTGACATAGTCCGCGCCATGACCATGCTGATCGGCAATTTGCGCCAGAGTTTGCCCCTCTGTGTTGGTAGCATTTAGATCGTGGCCCGCTTGAACAAAGAAGCGCAAAAAGGTAACAAAATTATCGATATTCATACCGCGATAGGCTTTTTCTAACAGATGGAAGTCTTTGCTGACACCTGCTGGGGGCTGATACTCTAAAAAGCTTTTCACTCGTTCATCATCAAATACTTCGCCGAGAACTTTCTGTTTATCTTTTTTCAGTGACATGGTTTTCCTAGGTTTTATAGCAGTTCGTTTAGCTTGTTGGCCAGAATCTGATTGACCTGTTGCGGGTTAGCCTGACCTTTTGAGGCTTTCATAATTTGCCCCATAAAGCCACCGAGCTTTTTCTTGCGTTTGCTTTCATCAGTGTTGATGTAATCGTCTACCATGGCCTGATTGGCGGCGAGCACATCGGCAACTAATTGTTCCAGAGCGCCAGTATCGGACACCTGCTTTAAGCCGCGCTGTTCAATAATGTGATCGGCATCCCCTTCGCCAGCCCATATTGCTTCGAATACTTCTTTGGCCATTTTGCCACTGATACTGTTATCGGCAATTCTGACAATCAATCCACCTAGTTGTCTGGCGCTGACGGGGCTGTTGGCCACCGACAGATCTTCATTGTTGAGCCTAGCGCTAAGTTCGCCCATGGTCCAGTTGGCTGCTAGCTTGGCATTGCCAGATTGCTCGGCCGCTGTTTCGAAGTAGGTTGCCATGGCTGCATCTGCACTGAGTACGCCAGCATCGTAGTCTGACAGTGCGTACTGCTCAACAAAACGCAGACGGCGGGCATCAGGCAGTTCTGGCAGGTTGCAACGCAGTTCCTCGATGGTTTCATCGCTGACGATCACTGGTAATAAATCAGGGCAGGGAAAGTAGCGATAGTCATTGGCTTCTTCTTTGCTGCGCATGGAGCGGGCAACTTTAGTATCGCCATTGTATAAGCGTGTCTCTTGAACCACGGTGCCGCCATCTTCAATCAGGTCAATTTGGCGCTCGACTTCCTTGATAATGGCCTCTTCCATAAATTTGAACGAGTTGAGGTTTTTGGTCTCAGTTCTGGTGCCGAGAGTATCGCTACCTTTCGGTTTCACCGACACATTGACATCAAAACGCATGCTACCCTGAGACATTTCGCCATCACAGATACCAATTGAGGTGACGATGCTATGTAATTTTCTGGCAAAGGCCACTGCCTCCTCGGCGCTGCGCATGTCGGGCTCTGAGACAATTTCAATCAGCGGTGTACCGGCCCGGTTTAAATCAATTCCTGAAACGCCGTGACGGAAGTCGCCATCATGAAGCGATTTACCGGCATCTTCCTCTAGATGGGCATGGTGGATACGCACTGTCTTGGTGCTACCATCGGCGAGCTGGATCTCTACTTTACCGCGCCCGACAATGGGTTTCTCCAGCTGTGTGGTCTGGTAGCCTTTAGGTAAATCCGGGTAGAAATAGTTTTTACGCTCAAAGGCCGACTCTTTACCAATCTCTGCATCGATGGCCAGACCAAACATTACGGCGTAATGCACGGCCTGTTTGTTGAGCACGGGCAATGTGCCAGGCATGGCTAGATCGATGGCGCAGGCTTGGCTGTTGGGTTCGGCGCCAAAGGCAGTGCTGGCGCCGGAAAAAATTTTTGTTTTGGTCGCCAATTGCACATGGACTTCCAAGCCGATGACGGTTTCCCAGCTCATAAGATGCCCTCCGGTGCTTGCTTGTGCCAGTCGGTGATAAGCTGGTACTGATGGGCGATATTTAACATGCGTGCTTCTTCAAAATGGTTGCCAATGATCTGTAAACCCACCGGCTTGTTATCCACCATACCGCAGGGTAAAGACATACCGGGAAGTCCTGCCAAGTTAGTGGCGATGGTGTAAAT
>JASLVT010000196.1 GCA_030741175.1 Porticoccaceae bacterium | reverse complement strand
AAAACAAAAACGAGGCTCTTTTGAAAAGCCCCGTTATGGAGTGGATGACTACTGATTTACCCGCCGAAGACATCAAGGAAGATATTCTCCTGCTCAACACCGAGATCGAGCAATAGCTTGACCACCGCCGCGTTCATCATCGGTGGTCCACACATATAAAACTCACAATCCTCTGGGGCTTCATGATCCTTGAGGTACTGTTCATAGAGTACATTATGAATAAACCCAGTGAGCCCATCCCAGTTGTCTTCTGGTTGTGGATCAGAGAGTGCTAAATGCCACTCAAAATTGTCATTTTCCGCAGCTAGCATATCGTACTCATTATCATAGAAGCATTCGCGCAATGAGCGAGCGCCGTACCAGAAGCTAATTTTGCGGTCAGTTTTGATTCGCTTGAGTTGATCAAAGATATGCGAGCGCATCGGCGCCATACCAGCACCACCACCAATAAATACCATTTCATTATCGGTGTCTTTGGCAAAGAACTCACCAAATGGCCCATAAACGGAAATCTTATCACCCGGTTTTAGGTTAAATACATAAGAAGACATCTTGCCTGGGGGAATATCGGTAGAGCCTGGAGGTGGACTAGCAATACGAATATTGAACTTAACAACGCCCTTCTCTTCTGGGTAGTTAGCCATTGAATAGGCGCGTATAACCGTCTCATCGACTACCGACTCATGCTTAAAGAAGTCAAAACGCTCCCAGTCACCGCGATACTCCTCTTCAATATCAAAGTCAGCATACTTGATATGATGAGGCGGACATTCCAACTGCACATAGCCACCAGCGCGAAAATCAACATCCTCACCCTCAGGCAACTTCAAGGTTAACTCTTTAATAAAAGTAGCAACATTGGGATTGGACTCGACTTCACATTCCCAGCGCTTCACACCGAACACCTCTTCAGGCACCTCGACGCGCATATCCTGTTTTACCGGTGCCTGACAGGATAGCCGCCAGCCCTCGGCTGTTTCACGGCGATTAAAATGTGCTTCCTCAGTGGGCAACATAGAGCCGCCACCTTCGCTGATAACGCACTTACACTGGGCACAACTGCCGCCACCGCCACAGGCTGAGGGCAAAAATAGCCCAGCGTTGGACAGGGTTTGCAACAGTTTATCGCCTGCTGGCACAGTGATGGTCTTTTCACCATTGATCACAATATTGACATCACCGGAGGCCACCAGCTTACTGCGCGCAACCAGAATAAAGGCGACCAATGCCAGAATTACTGCGGTAAACATACCAACGCCAAGAATAATTTCTGTGTTCATACTCTATTAATTCTCCACTACGAATGGGCCGTGATGACCGACTATAGATCTATGCCGCCAAAGGACATAAAACCGAGAGATATCAGGCCAACAGTAATAAATACGATGCCCAGCCCCTGAAGGCCTTCTGGAATATCACTGTATTTTAATTTTTCACGGATACCAGCTAATACAGCGATGGCCAAGGCCCAAGAGGTGCCCGAACCAATACCGTAAACCACTGATTCAGAGAAGTTAAAGCCGCGCTCCGACATCAGCAGAGAACCACCGAGAATGGCGCAGTTCACTGTAATCAGTGGCAAAAATACACCCAGTGCGCCGTAAAGCGCTGGGACATATTTATCCAGCACCATTTCCAATATCTGCACGATGGCAGCAATAACGCCAATAAAGCACAGGTAGATAAGGAAACTCAGATCGACATCCGGCAACCCCGCCCAAGCTAATGCGCCGTCAGCCAGTAGATAGGTCAACAGCAGATTATTAACGGGAACAGTGATGGTCTGCACCACAATCACGGCAATGCCCAGGCCGATTGCAGCATCAATTTTCTTCGACAGCGCAATAAAGGTACACATGCCGAGGAACATACTCAGCGCGATATTATCAATGAAAATCGCGCGAACTAAGATACTTAGATAATGTTCCATTAGGCTACCTCGCTCGGGCGGCTATTGGAGGTGATTTTGAAGTCTGGTTTTTCGACCTGCTTCTTATCGCGAATCCGAATAACCCAAATCAATAGACCGATTAAGAAAAACGCACTGGGTGGCATTAACATCATACCGTTGGCAACATACCAACCGCCGTCGGTGGTAAGCGCAAACACCTCATAGCCCCACAGTTTGCCAGCACCAAACAGCTCGCGGAAAAAGCCCACGACCAATAGCACCATACTGTAGCCCAGACCATTGCCGATGCCATCGTAGAAACTCGCCATCGGTGGATTCTTCATCGCAAAGGCTTCGGCGCGGCCCATCACGATACAGTTGGTAATAATCAGTCCAACAAAAACCGACAGCTGCTTGCTGATATCGTAAGCCACTGCTTTGAGCACCTGATCAACCACAATAACCAGCGACGCAATAATGGTCATCTGCACAATGATGCGAATACTACTGGGAATATGGTTGCGGATAATCGACACAAACAAATTAGAAAAAGCCGTCACAGTGGTCAGTGCCAAACACATAACGAACGCCACTTTAAGGCTGGAGGTTACCGCCAGTGCAGAACAGATGCCAAGCATCTGCAGTGCGATAGGATTATTGGCGACAATTGGTTCAACTAACGTATCTTTAACCTTTGACATAGTTTACGCCTCTCCTGCTTTCAATTGATTGATCAATGGTCGGAAGCCTTCATCACCCAACCAGTAACGCACCAAGTTATCGACACCTCTGGTGGTCAAGGTTGCACCGGCCAAACCATCAATCTGTGACTCAGCGCCCTCTCGGCTCATATCGACTTTGCCTTTGAGCACATTGATAACCACCTCACCCTGACGATAGGCCTGCTTGCCAATCCAGCCGGCTTTCCATCTAGGATTGTCCACTTCACCGCCCAGTCCGGGGGTCTCAGTGTGCTCATAGAAGCCAATACCAGCAACAGTCTGCAGATCAGACTCTAGAGCCAAAAATCCATACAGTGTCGACCACAGACCATAGCCTTTAATCGGTAGAATAATTTTCTCAATGCCCTGTTCAGTCTCAAGTAAATAGACCGTGGCATAGTTGGCGCGACGTTTAATTTTCGCTGGATCCTGTTTTGGGTCTAGCGCCACCGACATGGCCGGATCTTTGGATGCCTTGCGCTGGTCATAGCTAGCCGCATCTACCGCGTCAGTAAAGCGACCGGTTTCAAGATCAACCACACGGGTGCTGATTTGCTCAAACTGTGTTTCGATCGACACACCCTGTTTTAACAAACCTGCGGAAGCCAGAATATTGCTCTTGAGATCGAGCAATTTATTCACTTCTTGGGTGGGTCGCAAAATCACTGCAGCACTGGACACTACCACCGCACAGACGATACACAGCGCCAGAGCGACGCCAAATGTTTTAGAAATACTGTCATTACCCACGAGCCAGTCTCCTCTTAATATTGCCTTGCACCA
>JASLVT010000195.1 GCA_030741175.1 Porticoccaceae bacterium | reverse complement strand
GCATTTGTTACCGCCTCTGGAAATCCCGCAGAGCCGCGTACGATTAATCGTGAGGGGTTAAAACGCAGGGGTTTTACGGCTGAGGAAACTGCCTTGGCGAATAAGGCTTATAAGCTTCTCTATCGCCGAGGGCTGCAGTTTGATGAGGCACTCAAGGCGATCGCTGAATTGGGTGATAATAGGGTAATCTCTCTGTTCTTGTCCTCAATCGAAAATAGTTCTCGCGGTATTATTCGTTAACCGATGACTGCGCAACCGCCAGTATTTGCCATGGTTGCTGGAGAAGCCTCTGGCGATATTCTGGGTGCGGACCTTATACGAGCGCTTAAGAAGCAATTTCCCGAGGCTGTTTTTGAGGGTATTGGTGGGCCTAAGATGCAGGCTGAGGGCTTTCGATCTCTCTACAATATGGATCGTCTATCAGTGATGGGGTTAGTTGAACCTCTTAAAAGATTACCGGAACTCTTGAGTATTAGACGAGGTATCGTACAGCGTTATCGCCGTCATAAGCCCACTGTCTTCATTGGTATTGACTCCCCTGACTTTAATACCAATATCGAATTCAAGTTGCGCAGTGTTGGCATAAAAACTGTGCATTATGTCAGCCCATCAGTCTGGGCTTGGCGGCAGGGCAGAATAAAAAAGATTAAGCAATCAGTTGACCTTATGTTGACTCTGTTGCCGTTTGAAGCCGACTTTTATCGCCAACATCAGGTGCCAGTGCAATTTGTTGGTCACCCTTTGGCATCGCAGTTCCCAGAGCAGCCGGACAAGGAAAACGCCTGTATTGATCTGCAGTTGGATCAGCAATCCCCTGTGCTCTGTATTATGCCCGGTAGCCGTGCCAGCGAAGTAGCATTGCTTACTGCGCTATTTCTTGACGCGGCAGAGCTGGTTAAAAACTCCGTTAGCAAAGATCTTCAACTGGTTATTCCCGCGGCCAATCAAGCACGCTATGAGCAAATAGAGGCTATTTTAGCTACCAAGCCCGAACTCAATGTAAAGCTATTGCTGGGTCAGTCTCACCGCGCAATGGAGGCAGCTGATGCTGTTTTGCTTGCCTCTGGCACAACCGCCTTAGAAGCTATGCTGTTAAAAAAGCCCATGGTTGTTAGTTACCGGTTTGGTGTGTTGACCCATGCCATATTGTCGCTTCTGGTTAAAACCCCTTATGCGTCAATTCCCAATTTGCTGGCCAATAAAATGTTGGTTCCGGAGTTGATTCAGAGCCAAGCTTCCGTTGACAATTTAGCGGCGGCAGTTATTGAGGCGCTGGATCCTGAGAGTAGCCGGCGATTACAAGTGGAATTTACCGAGCTGAAACAACAGCTGTCTGTTGATTCGGGCACCACTGCAGCTAATGCTATTGGAGCATTATTGTGCCAATAAAACCCTGGCGGCCACCGATTGATGTAACCTGCCTAGCTGGTGTTGACGAAGTCGGTCGAGGGCCATTGGCCGGCGATGTGGTCACCGCTGCCGTGGTGTTGCCGGATAAACATCCTATTGAAGGACTGGCAGATTCTAAAGCGTTATCTGCTCGTCAGCGCGAGAACCTCTATCAAGAGATTATTAGTCATGCACTGTGCTGGCATGTTGGTCGTGCATCAGTTGCTGAGATTGACCGCTTTAATATTTTACAGGCTACATTAATGGCCATGCGCCGCGCGGTGATGGGGTTGAGTATGCAACCCGATTTTGTAGCCGTTGACGGCAATCGCCTGCCGCAATGGGAATATCGAGGTGAGGCGGTGGTCAAAGGGGACGGTCGTGTAGAGGTAATCAGTGCCGCGTCGATTATTGCCAAGGTGGTGCGTGATAAAGAGATGCGTGAAATGAACGACAAGTACCCAGGTTATGGTTTTGATAGCAATAAAGGCTATGGAACTGCACAGCATCTGGAAGCACTGCAGCGATTGGGTCCCACACCGATACATCGACGTTCCTTTGCGCCGGTGAATAGGCAGTCAGATCAAGGGCAGTCACCGCTATTCTGACGAGTCAAAAAACTATCGCAGAAACACTACTCTTGGGCTCTAAAACAGCAGTTTGTGCTTGAGTTCAAACGGTGTAGGCTTTACATTAAATCAAATAATAAAAACATTTGTTCTGAGGTTAAATTGGTGAGTTACGCGCAGATTACTGGCTGGGGTAAATATGCTCCGCCATTATTAATGACTAATGATGATATGGCTAAGATTGTCGATACCAGTGATGAATGGATATTCTCACGTTCTGGTATTCGCCAACGTCATTACAGTCATATTTCGACTGGCGAGATGGCTTGGTTAGCAGGAGAGCAGGCCTTGGCTGCCGCAGGCCTGAAGGCAGACGAGCTTGATCTAGTGATATTGGGATCCACCACGCCGGAAGAATTCTGCCCAAACACCGCTAGTTGGGTTAAAAATAAGTTGGGTGCCAGCAAGGCGGCGGCCTTTGATCTCAACTCCGCCTGCACCAGTTGGCTGTACGGAATGAATGTGGCGACCGATATGGTAAAGTCTGGGTCGATTGGCAAGGCATTGGTTATCGGCGCAGAGCGGATCTCTCTAGCGATGGACTGGAGTAAGCGCGAGTCATGCTTTCTCTTTGGCGATGGTGCCGGTGCGGTGGTTATAGAGTCCTCTCAGCAGAAGAGCGGATTACTGGCCGCTCATTTGAGTTGTGTACCAGATAGCCGTGACTGTCTGCGTCTGCCCACTTTTGGTTTTACACCGGCTCATTTTACCGGTGACTTGCACGTATCACTGGACTTCGAAGGTCAAGAGATCTTTAAGAGCGCTGTCAAAGGTATGGCCGACGCTATTGCAACAGTGCTTGAGCGCGAAGGGCTGGAAGCGGAGGATATTGATTTCTTTGTGCCTCATCAGGCCAATGTAAGAATTATCCAGACACTGGCCAAACGTTTAAATTTTCCCATGGAAAAAGTCATGGTCTGTATAGACAAATACGCCAATACCAGCGCTGCGGCCATTCCTCTAGCACTCTGTGATGCTTTGGCTACAGGTAGAATAAAACCGGGCATGAAAGTGTTGACTGCATCTTTTGGCGCAGGGCTCACCTGCGGTGCTGCCGTTATCCAGTGGGGAGATCGCGTCGAACCTATGGGGCATTCCGATGCCGCGGTGCCCGACTATGAGGGAACAGTGTTTGACCTAATGAAAGACAGTTTTGCCTACTATGGCGTTGATGCGGAGCATCTATTGTCCAAATGACCGCACCCTTTGTTCATCTTCGTCTGCATTCCGAATACTCATTGGTAGATGGACTCATCCGCATTAAGCCTCTGGCAGCTAAGGTAGCTGAACTGGGTATGCCCGCGGTGGCTTTAACTGACTTTAATAACTTCTTCGGCCTGGTCAAATTCTATAAAGCCTGCCAAGCCAACGGCGTTAAACCCATCCTGGGTGCCGATATGTTAGTGCTCAATGAGAATGG
>JASLVT010000194.1 GCA_030741175.1 Porticoccaceae bacterium | reverse complement strand
TTGCCTGACTATCGCTATAGAGGCTAGCTTTTTTGCTGACATAGGCTTCCATGGCATGGGTCAGCGCATCGATACCCGTATCCGCCGTGGTGCGTGGTGGCAGACTCAATGTCAGGCTGAAATCCACCAATGCGGCGGTAGGCATAAAACCGATACCGACACAGAGCATTTTTTCATCATTGGTTTCATCGGTAATAATGGTGACTTTGGTACATTCAGACCCAGTCCCAGCGGTGGTGGGAATAGCAATAATGGGCAGCCCCGGTTCATTGACGACGCGGGGGAATTTATAGTCGCGCATAACGCCACCGTATTTACCCAGAATAGCGATAGCTTTGGCACTGTCGATAGGGCTACCACCACCAATGGCGATAATGCTGTCGTAGTTACCCTGACGTACTTTATCAACACCGGCTTGAATGGATTTGACCGTTGGCTCGGGAACTGTATCAGCAAAAATATCTGCGCTGATTGCACAGCCTTCAAGACTGTCTTGAAGGCGACTAACGTAGCCTAATTGCACCATCATATTATCGGTGACAATTAGCGGGCGCTGACAGCCGAGGCTATTGAGAATAGTGCCGGCCTCTGTGCTGGCTCCTGCACCCACCTGCAGGATGCGCGGTAAGATAATTTGTGTCGACATCTTTAGCCCTCCTGTTGTTGCTTCTTATTTATTGTGCGGCCCTCAAGATAGAGTGATTTGAGCAAGCCATAGGTGGCCATTACCAGCACCACAGAAAATGGCAGAGCGGCGGCGATGGAGGCGGTCTGCAAGCTTTGCAAGCCGCCAGCATATAACAATACTGCTGCGACAGCGGCGATAGCCACGCCCCAGAAAATACGCAAGCGCGCAGGGGGATTATTGTCACCCATCGCCACCAAGGTGCAGATGACTAATGTGGCACTGTCCGCTGAGGTGACAAAATAAGTCACCAACATAATGGTGCAGATCGTGGCCATTATGCCGGTTAGCCACAGACCGAGATCCATCAATTCAATAGTTTTAAATAATGCCGTGGTGCGGTCATTATTCACCGCATCCACAACACCACCTTCCCCAAATAATTCGATAGACATGGCGGTGTTACCAAAAAGGGTAATCCACAAAATCGTCAATACGGTCGGTGCGCCAAGCACGCCTAATATAAATTCTCTGATCGTGCGACCGCGGGAAATGCGGGCAATAAAAATGCCGGTAAAAGGAGACCAGGCTATCCACCAGCCCCAGTAGAAAATGGTCCAGTCACTCTGCCATTGCTGATGTTCTGCCGGCGCCAGCCAGGCCCCCAGAGCAGGTGCGTTGATAAGATAGTCCAAGCTGTTACTGCCGATGGCACTGAGCAAGTAAAGGCTGGGGCCGAAGATAAAGAACAATGCCAATATCAACATGGTCAGGCGCATATTGAGCACGCTGAGTAGGCGAATACCGCGGTTGACACCGGTCAATACAGAGATCGTGGCGATGATAGAAATGATTGCGATCAATATTATCTGTGTCTCTGTATTGATATCGATACCCAGCAAATAGCTGATGCCCGCATTCATCTGCTGGGCACCCATACCCAGAGAGGTAGCGATACCAAATACAGTGCCCAGTACTGCTAGCAAGTCAGCAATATAGCCAATGGGGCCATAGATACGCTCTCCGAGGATCGGATAAAGCGCCGAGCGAATAGACAGCGGCAGGCCCTTACGATAACTGAAATAGGCGAAGCACATACCCAATAGGGCATAGAGCGCCCAACCATGTAATCCCCAGTGGAAGATAGTTACGCGCATGGCCACCTGAGCGGCCTCCGGGGTCAACACTTGATCTGCTGTGATAAAAGGATTGCCCTGTAAATAATAGATTGGCTCGGCAATACTCCAGAACAGAATGCCAATACCGATACCCGCACCAAAAAGCATTGAGAACCAAGCGAAATGGCCAAACTCTGGCCGGTCTGAGTCTGCCCCCAGTCGGATAGAGCCGTAGCGGCTGAATACCAGTATCAAGGCCAATGCGATATACAGATTCATCAAGACAATATAGTACCAACTCAATTCAGCGGCGATAAAATCTCTAGCCGAGCTGTACAGCGCATCTGCCGTCTGTGGACTGATCAATGTAAATAGGACAAAGGCAGCTACTAGCGCTGCTGAGCCGATCGCCATCATCGGGTGGATACCGGCAAAAAGAGCTGATTGCTGTTGAGACATAACTATTTCCTAGAGATCATTATTCTAATTTTATCTAAAACGATACAAAACATATTGTTATTCATATAAATCGCCGATGCAACCAGAAAATTGCGTCTATTTTTCCCCTATGTTTTAGCCATAAAAAAAACCATGCCTGAGGCAAATTTTTTGTTGCTGGCGCATAAAGTACTAGGTTTTTACTATCGCCCCCATAACAGGTTAGCGGTGTATGGTCCTATGCAAGAGCCTATGCAAAAATCCAAACAGTTACCTCTTGAGGGGGTTCGTGTTGTCGACTTCGGTCAGCAGATTGCCGGCCCAGCGGTGGCGATGGTATTGGCTGATCTGGGTGCCACTGTGGTGCATATTGATCCGCCGACTGGCCCACAGTGGAGGCATCAAGCCAACGCGGTATTAAATCGCAATAAAAGTTGCTTATCACTGGATCTGAAAACAACGCAGGGATATGACCAAGCCATGCAGTTGATTGATCGTGCTGATGTAGTGATTGAGTCATTTCGTCCGGGTGTAATGCAGCGCTTGGGTATCGATTTCGCCCAATTGCGCGAGTCGCGACCAGAACTTATTACCCTGTCGGTACCTGGCTTTGCTAGCAATGATCAGTTACGCCGTGAGTGGAAAGCCACCGAAGCAGTGGTCGCCGCCACCGCTGGTGCTTTCACTGATATGGGGTTTAATCGCGTACTGATGGGATTGAATCCCTGTTTCTCACCACTGCCTCTGGCCTCTTCTTACACTGTCACTCTGGCCGCAAGTTCGGTTGTACTGGCGTTATTTGCACGGGAGAAAAGCGGCTGTGGTGACAATATTGAAGTGCCGGTTATTGCCGCCATGATGGAAGGGCTGTCGTACAACTCCTATCAGGTCGACAACCTTCCCGAACGCTATAAAACTATGCGTGAGTTGGAGATCGAGCGCCGCCGTGCCAATAATATCGACTTCGATTTAGGTTATCGGGAACTTCAGGAATATCTGGATCCTTTTTATCGTACCTATGAATGTGCTGATGGCCGTATGTTCTATGTGGTTTGTCCCTCCCATCGCAACCATGCCCGCCGCTGTTTGGAAGTGTTGGGTCTCTATGAAGAAGTGATGGCTGAGGGAATGCCGGATGTCGATGATTTACATTTGCCGGTCACTGAATGGGAAGGTGAAAGCTCGCTGGGTGTTTACCCATTGCCCAAACGCTGGGCTGATATTATCGCGGCGAAAATGAAATTAGTAATGTTGACCAAGA
>JASLVT010000193.1 GCA_030741175.1 Porticoccaceae bacterium | reverse complement strand
GATCATGTTGACGGCTAAAGCAGAGGAGGACAGCAAAATTTCTGGTCTTGATTCCGGTGCTGATGATTATATTGCCAAGCCTTTTTCACCCCGAGAACTGATATCCAGAGTTAAAGCCGTGCTTCGCCGAATTGGTCGCGAGGAACTCAAGGACGCTATTATTGTTGATCAACTGCGTTTTGATCCTATTAGTCATCGAGTCAGTATTGCGGATGAAGATATTAATCTCGGCCCCACAGAATACCGCATGCTACAGTTTTTCTTGACCCATCAAGAGCGGGTCTACTCCAGAGATCAGATTCTCGATTATGTGTGGGGTGGCAACGCCTATCTCGACGAACGTACGGTTGATGTGCATATCAGGCGTCTTCGCAAAGCAATTTCAGTTGCAGGCCACGAGAACTATGTGCAGACTGTGCGGGGGGCGGGGTACCGCTTCTCTATTAATCTGCAAAATAGCTAGAAGGCATCAAATCATTGCGACCGGGAATGCATACAGAGATATGGCGTATAGTTCTGGTTGGACTGTTCTCGTTCGTTTTTGGTTGGAGTCTGGGCTATCCCTTTGAGATTCTATTTGCTGGCGTGGGGTTCTACTTTCTGTGGACCTTTCATATTATTTCACTATTGTTTGGCTGGATTGATAAGGGCATGCGCGGTATCCCACCAGATGCCGATGGTGTCTGGGGAGAAATCAGCGATACCCTAAATCGTCAAAGACGCCGTCATCGGCGTGCTCAAGAAAAAATGCGCCGCACGATTAATCGTGTGTCACGCCTTACTGAAGCATTGGAAGAAGGTATTTTGGTGCTGCGCAGTGATCGGACTCTGGATTGGTGGAATAGTGCTGCGGCTAATCTGCTGGGGTTGCGTTCCTCAGATAGAGGTAGCGCCATTATCAACCTCATTCGCGACCCTGAATTTGTTGCGTATATCAATCAGCCGGAATTTAAAGACTCGATAGAGTTGGCTTCATCAACCCATGTTGGGCGCTTGCTTAAGTTTTCCGCCTCTGTTTTTGGTGATGATGAAATTGTCTTGGTTATTACTGATATCACTCGCCTTAGTAGCTTAGAAGAAATGCGCAAAGAATTTGTCGGCAATGTCTCCCATGAATTGCGCACGCCGCTGACGGTAATACGAGGCTATATAGAGACGCTACAGGATAGTGGCGACAATAGTGCTGTGGCGAAGCAGGCTTATGGGCAGATGGCCGATCAAGTCGACAGAATGCAAGCCTTGGCCGATGATTTGATTTTGCTGTCTAGATTGGAAGCAGAGGGTCCAGCTACAGATTTAACGCCAATTAATTTATATGAGCTACTGTCATCTATTCTGACTGAAGCTGAGTTGCTGAGTGGTGGTGTCCATAAATTGCATTTAGCCTGTCCAGACCATATATCAGTGGGCTCTCAGGGCAATAGTCTACACAGCGCCTTTAGCAATATTGTTTTTAATGCTGTGCGCCATAATCCTAATGGAGCCAATATTGAGATACTCGCCCAGCAGGACGCGGAGCATATAGTGGTCAGTATTAAAGATGATGGTGTTGGCATCGACCCTACGGAGGTTCCCCGATTAACAGAGCGGTTTTATCGCGGCGATAATAGCCGCAACTCCAGTACCGGCGGGACTGGCTTGGGTCTGGCTATCGTTAAACATAGTCTTAACCAATGCGGTGGTGATCTAACCATTAGCAGTCGCATGGGACACGGGGCGACATTTATTTGCTGTCTACCTGTGGTCAGGCAACAGCCGACAAAATAATGCCGTTTAAATGTCCCCTTGCGCCCTAGTCAGCGCAGCGGAAGGTATGGTGTAAAAAATAGTCACCTTCTTGTCTCGGATTTGGTTCAGTCCACTGGGATTCGATAGTCCAACCCTGAGCACAGTAATGCGCCATATCAATATATAGCCTTTGGATAGCAATGGTTACCGATTCTTCAAATTTGGCATCCGGACGCAATGAAAAAGCCTGTCGTGCGGCATATAAAGTTTGCGCGCTATGATTCATTGAGCCGGCGGCGACTACCGGCCGTTCGCTAATGCCCGATTGCGGATTGACCGTGCCATCACCATAGAGGCGAATAGCATCATTATTGGTTTTGCTCGGGCGGGGCTTAGTGGTCTGTTTTTGCTTCTCGCAGGCAATAATCTTGTCCATAAAGTCTGGCGAGTCAGCATCATCAGTATCAAAGTCACAGTTTGCCATTGTGTAACCAGTGAAAAAAAAGCACAGGTAAAAACACCGGGCTGCTATTGCTCTTATTGTCATAGGGTCAGTTCCGAAAAGGTTGTGTTGCTGGGATTAAACCGAAAAGTGGCGGTAAAAGAAAGCAGGCATAAAAAAGGGCACCGAAGTACCCTTTAATATGGTTATTGGCATGACACCAGTTAGAACTTATGTTCCATACCGACACCAAAGGAGCTATCTTCATCGTCGGCCGAGCCCACTTCAGAGTCAGTATTATCTGTGTAAAACACAAACAGTTTGGTGTTTTTAGCCATCTTGTAGTCAGCGCCCAGAGACAGTGTTTTCTCTTCATCGCCATCGATATCATCTTCAATTGCACCGTACTGCGCTTTCAACGTTGTCTTATTCATTTTATAAGCGGCGCTGATAAAGTAACCAGATTCGTCCTTGCTATTGAGGTTATCCTCATTTTGCTGGTACATAAACCCAAGTTTTAGTGCATCCATTTTGTACTGGGCAACTAAGCGGATTAAATCCTGCTTATCGACATCTTGGTCACCGGCAACAGCAAGATAGAGATTGTCTTTGCTGTAGCTTACTGAATAGGAGATACCATCAGTTAACCCGGTATCGTCCTGACCGTCCTGATCAAAATCGGCACCTTCAGCGGGGATCATGGCCAGTGTTGCAGAGAAGCCATTGCGCTTGGGTGTTGTGTAGGCAACGATATTAGAGACTCGATTTTCACCTTCAAAGGTGTTCTTAATATCACCTTCAAGATCATTGAATAAGTCGATCTTATTTTGTGCAAGCTTGGTCGGGGAGTCGTGTTTACCCGCCCAAACGGTACCAAAGTTACCAGTTAAGCCAGCGATGATATTGCGTTGACTAAAGGTCTGGCCTTTGCAGTCGCCATCGTCAATGCACATTTCAAATTCCGCTTTATAAATAGCATAGAGCCCATCAGAGATCTTGGATTTACCCTTCACGCCCAGACGGGATGCATTGCTATTGAGTTTCCACTGGTCAGTTGAGCCGCTATCGGCACTTACCACAGAGGCATTAACCTTGCCATACACAGTGCCATCAATAGGTCCGGCGGCGAAGCCTTGGCTGGCGAAGCATAGCGTCGATGCAATGGCTGATGAAAGTAGTACTTTATTCATATGTAGTCCCCAAAAAATTAAATGCTGTGGCCGTAGCCACGCCGGATGTCATACCACTGATACAACATACTCAGAAAAATAG
>JASLVT010000192.1 GCA_030741175.1 Porticoccaceae bacterium | reverse complement strand
CAGAGTTTCCAGTAGCGGCGACTCCGGTGCTGGCTGACTTTCATCCCAGCCCATTTCGTCGGGGTTAAATGTCCATAAGGGGTCGCTTATAGGGTTGCCAGCTTTTTCGGCGTCCTCAACTTTGCGGTTAAAACCTGCTAGGTTGCGAACACCCATGGCCGCCATTAATTTATAGCGGCGCTCCATTTCCCCTACACACCAGCGCAGACTGCCGGCAGCGTCCTTCATATCGGTGATCACCGGAGTTAATAGATGCGGTATATCATCGTAAACCGATAGTTCCAGCATTTTGGGATCGATTAGGATCAGCTTTACTTCTTTTGGTGAGGCCTTAAAAAGTAAGCTGAGTAGCATGGCATTAATGCCTACTGATTTACCTGATCCGGTGGTGCCGGCAACCAGCAAATGCGGCATGCGCGCTAAGTCTGCGACAGTCGGTACACCGGAGATATCATGGCCTAACGCCAAGGTAAGTGGGGAATTGGAGCGGTCATAGGCATCTGATGAAAGCACTTCACTGAGACGCACCATTTCACGTTTCTCATTGGGTATTTCAATACCGACAACGGATTTACCTGGTATTACCTCGACAACGCGAACACTGATAACCGCCATCGAGCGAGCTAAATCCTTTGCTAAGCCGCTGATACGACTGACCTTTACACCGGCGGCCGGCTGTATTTCAAAGCGTGTAACCACTGGTCCAGGTAAAACCTCGACTACCTCGACTTTGATGCCAAAATCCTGCAATTTGAGCTCTAGCAAGCGCGATAAATGCTCAAGAGATTCCTCTGAGTACCCCGATTCACCGGTTTTATTACTGGCGTCCAACAGATTGAGTGGTGGTAGCGAGCCGACTAACTCGGTATCGGTAAACAGAGTTTGCTGCTTCTCTCGCTCAATTCTGGGACTGACTTTTGGTTTGACCTCAGGTGCTTTAATCGTCGGGGCCTGACGTGTTCGCTTTGTTTTGGCCAAGGTTTCCATTTTGACCTGCCGTTCATTGAGCGCCTCTTGGCTTCGGCGCGACTCTTCTTGTCGGCGTTTGCGCTCGGCCAAGCTATTAGCGATCGTTTGACTAGTAGCTATGGTAACAACGCCAATTCTGTCTATGAGCGCAATCCAAGAAATATCTGCAAATACTGTTAGTCCAAATAAAAACAGTGCCATCAAAATTAGGGTGCTGCCGGTATAGCTAAACGCTGCCATGCTAGCCTCACCGACACTTTTACCCAGTATGCCACCTGCCCCCTCTGGATAGCCTTGCGCCATATCACCAAATTGAATATCAGCAAGGGAGGTTGCACTGATCATCACCAGCACAAAGCCCACCAGCCGCAATACAAAGGTAAGTGAGTCAAATGGCTCGGATTCATGCAAAAAGTGTGTGCGCAATATCTGTAGCGCTCTGAGGGCCAAGAGTATGGGAAACAAATAGGAAATAGCACCAAAGAAACGCAAGAACAGATCGGCAATATTAGCTCCCACAGGGCCCACGGCATTGACCACCTCTGCTACATCGGTAGCATGTCCCCAACTGGCGTCATCAGCTGAATAGGTGATTAGCGCGAGTAGGAGGATAACGCAGAGCACGATCCAGCTGATCAAGCCACCTTCGGCGACTAGTCTATTAATGCGCGAATCGGTCTGATTCTCGCTCTGAGTTGCACTGGTATTTTGTTTACTTGGTTGCCTAGCCAAAGGGAGCACATTCCTGAATAATTTGAGGGCACAAGTGTAGCTGATTATGCTGTAAACCGCATACTACTCAACCTGATATTGCATAGCTATATGTTGTATATAAAAAACCTATTTGGTGATCAGAGCAGTATTCATTATCATTGACGAGATGTCCCGCCCACATGGCGACTATTCGCAAACCAAACTATCCATAGAGATTTATTTATGTCTGAGTCACAGCATTACCCTTTAATTATTCTCGGTTCTGGACCTGCCGGTTGGACTGCCGCCGTCTATGCCGCTCGCGCCAATCTCAATCCAGTGGTTATCACTGGCATTCAGCAGGGAGGACAGCTGACCACCACAACTGATGTCGATAACTGGCCCGGTGATGCCGAGGGTGTGCAGGGTCCAGATTTGATGGTGCGTATGCAGCAGCATGCTGAACGCTTTGATACCAAGACTATTTTTGATCATATTGATGCGGTTGACCTGTCGGAAAAGCCCTTTAAATTGGTCGGATCGAGCAACTACAGCTGCGACTCGCTGATTATCGCCACGGGCGCCTCGGCACAGTATCTGGGTCTACCTTCAGAAGAAGCATTCATGGGTAAAGGCGTGTCTGCCTGTGCGACCTGCGATGGGTTCTTTTATCGCAATCAAAAGGTGGCTGTAATCGGTGGTGGCAATACTGCAGTTGAAGAGGCTTTGTATCTGTCTAATATCTGCTCTGAAGTCGTTCTGGTGCATCGCAGAGATGCACTTCGAGCAGAAAAAATGCTCCAAGACAAGCTGTTCGAAAAAGAGAAAAACGGCAATATCAGTATTGAATGGAATCATAATCTTGGCGAGGTGCTGGGCGACGACGCTGGCGTAACCGGTATTCAATTATTCGACAGTCAAACTGGCGATACTAAGCAAATCGATGTAAGCGGTGTGTTTATTGCCATCGGCCATAAGCCCAATACGGATATTTTTATTGATAAACTCGACATGAAAGATGGTTATCTGACGATTGCTGGTGGGCTTGAAGGCAATGCTACTGAAACCAGTGTAAAAGGTGTATTTGCCGCTGGTGATGTGGCTGATCATGTCTATCGTCAGGCGGTCACTTCTGCGGGCAGTGGCTGTATGGCAGCACTGGATGCCGAGCGTTATCTCGATCAGTAGTTTTCAACTATGAACCTGTGCGTATTGGATGATAAGACGCCTGAGTTCCCCCACCCCAGCAGCGCCGCTGAGGAGTTCGATGGACTCCTCGCGGTCGGTGGTAATCTAGACCCGACAACCCTTGTTGCGGCCTACCGTCAAGGTATCTTCCCTTGGTATCAGAACGGCGATCCCATTCTCTGGTGGAGCCCTGCGCAACGCTGTGTGTTGGAACCATCGGAGATACATATATCTAACAGTCTGCGACAGTGTCTTCGTCGGCAAAACTATCAGATAACGATTAATAAAGCGTTTGATCGAGTGATTGAGGCCTGCGCCGCACCTCGTGATAAGGATGCCGGCACATGGATTGTCCCGTCAATGATAAGGGCCTACAACCAGTTACATCAGCTAGGTCATGCTCATTCAGTGGAGGTATGGATAGATAAACAACTTGTGGGTGGCATATATGGGCTTGTCGTTGGAGCTATATTCTGCGGTGAATCAATGTTTAGTCGGCGTACTAATGGTTCTAAAATTGCAATGGCACATCTCTGTCATTGGCTGCAGGACAGCGGTTTCACCCTTCTCGACTGCCAGATTAGAAATCCGCAC
>JASLVT010000191.1 GCA_030741175.1 Porticoccaceae bacterium | reverse complement strand
ACGATGATGCAGTTATCTTTGCGGTCCCGCACCACTTCCATTTCAAATTCTTTCCAACCAATCAACGACTCATCAATTAGCAACTCATTGGTAGGAGACAAATCCAAACCACGGCGACAGATCTCTTCAAATTCTTCACGGTTATAGGCAATACCACCACCGGAGCCACCCATGGTAAATGAAGGGCGAATAATGCAGGGGAAGCCAAATCGATCGGCAACCTGATAGGCTTCCTCTAGGCTGTGAGCAATACCTGAATTGGGTGTTTCCAAATCGATCGCCTTCATTGCCTTATCAAAGCGCTCTCGGTCTTCCGCCTTATCAATTGCATCGGCATTGGCACCAATCATCTCTACGCCAAATTTCTCTAGCACGCCCTGTTTAGCCAGATCCAGAGCACAATTTAGAGCGGTCTGACCGCCCATGGTGGGCAGAAGCGCATCCGGCCTTTCGTCTTCAATAATTTTTGCTACTGTGCGCCATTCCACCGGCTCAATGTAGGTGGCGTCGGCCATCGCCGGGTCAGTCATAATGGTAGCTGGATTAGAGTTGACCAAGATTACTCTGAAACCCTCTTCACGCAGCGCTTTACAGGCCTGTGCGCCGGAGTAGTCAAATTCACAAGCCTGCCCGATAATAATTGGCCCAGCCCCGAGTATAAGAATACTTTTTAAATCTGTTCTTTTTGGCATAAGGAGTTAACCGCGCTGTTCCATTAATTCAATAAAGTGGTCAAATAACGATGCTGCATCATGAGGCCCGGGGCTAGCTTCAGGGTGACCCTGAAAACTAAAAGCGGGTTTGTCTGTGCGATGGATACCCTGCAGCGAGCCATCAAATAACGATCGATGAGTAGCACGCAAACAATCTGGTAGGCTCTCCTCCTCAACAGCAAAACCATGGTTTTGGCTGGTGATCATGACGATATTATTATCAATATCTTCGACCGGATGATTAGCGCCATGATGACCAAATTTCATTTTGGTAGTTTTTGCACCTGAGGCCAGCGCCAACAACTGATGCCCCAAACAAATACCAAAAACAGGAATATCGGTTTCTAGGATATCTGTGATCGCTTGAATAGCGTAGTCGCATGGCTCCGGATCACCCGGGCCATTGGAGAGGAATATCCCATCGGGCTTCATTGCCAACACCTCAGATGCGGGCGTCTGCGCTGGAACCACAGTGAGATCACAGTCGCGATCCACTAGCATGCGCAAAATATTGCGTTTCACACCATAATCGTAGGCAACCACTTTGTACTTACCCCCCGAAGAGGTTTGATGACCCGACCCGAGTGCCCAGCTGTGTTCTCTCCAAGCATAACTAGTGGCAGTAGTGACCTCTTTAGCCAAATCCATACCTTTGAGACCTGCGAACTCACGCGCTGCTGCCAGTGCAGCCTCCTCATCAATATCACCCGCCATAATGCAACCACTCTGAGCACCGGTTTCACGTAATATACGGGTGAGTTTACGTGTATCAATATCTGCAATACCGAGGATGTTCTTCTCTTTCAAGTAGTCATCGAGATTCTGCTCACTGCGGAAATTAGATGCTAGTAGCGGCAGATCACGGATAACTAGTCCAGCAGCCCAAATTTGACTGGATTCTTCATCTTCCTTGTTGACCCCTACATTGCCGATATGGGGATAGGTGAGGGTGACGATCTGACGAGCATAAGAAGGGTCAGTAAGAATTTCTTGATAGCCCGTAAGAGCAGTATTAAAAACGACTTCACCAACAGAGGAGCCATCTGCACCAATAGCAGTTCCTCTAAAGATTGTTCCGTCTGCGAGCGCAAGCACGGCTTCCCGGTGAGTAGGGGAATTCACGCAACCTCCTTATTGGCCACATGGGCCTAGAACAAGACAAACCCGAAATACGCATCAGACATGTGCAAAAAAACGAGATGAAACTCGGCGTCTCATCTCGTTTAATTAAAATATATTCTGTGCTCTAACCTCTCGGAACGAGACCGCTGTTAATGTCGCGGTGTTAGAACGGTATTGTATGGAAGGGTGGTGATTTTGTCTATCTCTGTCGGCGATAAAATCGACCATTTCAGCGCCTTTTATGCTCCCTACTAGCGCAGGCTGAGAACATCCTGCATATCGAATAATCCCGACTCCTTGGTCGCCAACCACATAGCCGCACGCACAGCACCACGGGCAAAGGCCATGCGGCTAGAGGCTTTATGAGTGATCTCGATACGCTCACCCTCGGCGGCAAATAGTACCGTATGGTCACCAACAATATCGCCAGCACGAACGGTAGCGAACCCAATAGTCTGGCTGTCTCGAGCACCAGTTTGACCCTCTCGACCATATATTGCGACTTCCTTAAGGTCGCGCCCTAGCGCACTAGCAACAGACTCACCTAGAGACAGTGCTGTACCCGATGGCGCATCAATTTTATGTCGATGATGAGCCTCACAAATTTCGATATCCACTTCGTCGCCCAATACCGACGCAGCAAGCTCAGCGAGTTTAAAACAGAGATTTACCCCAGTAGCATAGTTCGACGCCATACAGATCGCATTGTTTTGACTAGCCGCCTGCACCTGTTGCAATTGCGTATTGTCGAGCCCTGTAGTGCCAATGACCATCTTTTTGCCGTGCTCTGCACAAAAGGCAGCATTGGCCGCTGTCACAGCGGGAATACTAAAATCAATCAAGACATCAAAGTCATCGGCCACATCATGCAAAGATGCTGCTACCTGAATATTATTGCGACCAATACCGGCTAGCTCGCCGGCATCTGCACCAATTAATGAGCTATCAGGGTGCTCTAGTGCAGCGCTAAGTTGTGCACCCTCAGTCGCAGCAATGGCCTCGATAAGAGACTTGCCCATACGCCCTGCGGCACCGATTACTGCAATATTACTCATGGTTTTGCTCCTGAAGATCCCTCAAAGTCCGAAGAGTAACCCTAACCCGTCAGATTATCGAAGAACTTTTTCACGCCATCGAACCAACTGGTGGTACGCGGTGAATGTTTGCTTTTACCCGCTAAACTATCATTGAATCGCTCTAATAGTTCTCGCTGTTCCGCACTCAGATTGACCGGCGTCTCCAACACAACTCGACAGAGAAGGTCACCGGTTGCACCGCCGCGAACCGGAGCTACACCTTTGCCACGCAAGCGAAATAATTTGCCACTCTGAGTTTCAGCGGGCACTTTTAACTTCACTTTACCAGATAGGGTCGGTACTTCAAGTTCACCACCAAGAGCCGCCTGTGCAAAACTGATAGGAACCTCGCAGTGCAAGTTGGCATCATCACGCACAAAGATAGCATGCTCACGCACATGCATCTGCACATAGAGATCTCCCGGTGGTCCACCCTGAGGCCCCGCCTCACCCTTGCCTGCCAATCGAATTCGATCGCCAGTATCCACGCCTGCGGGAATCTTCACTGAAAGTGTTTTACGCTCTTCTCTAACAC
>JASLVT010000190.1:1924-3461 GCA_030741175.1 Porticoccaceae bacterium | reverse complement strand
AACCCTGCCCGCTGGCTATGATCTGAGTGAGCTCAAAGTGGTTGTCGATTGTGCCCATGGAGCCACCTATCATGCCGGTCCCAGAGTGTTTAAAGAGCTGGGTGCTACTGTGATCACCATGGGTAACACACCAAATGGCTTCAATATCAATGATAAGTGCGGCTCCACCCATATGGATGGCTTGCAGCAAGAGGTTATTGAACATCAGGCCGATCTTGGGATTGCCTTTGATGGTGATGGTGATCGTGTCCTTTTTGTTGACGCTACCGGCACTATTGTTGATGGTGACGAACTGATTTACGTTATTGCTCAATATCGTCGAGCCATAGGCAATTGTAATGGTGTTGCAGGTACATTAATGACCAATCTTGGTCTTGAGTTAGCACTCAAGGAGCTAGGTGTTCCCTTTGAACGAACCAAGGTGGGTGATCGCTATGTGGTTGAGGCCATGAAAGCCAACGGTTGGGCTCTGGGTGGAGAAGCTTCAGGTCATGTCCTGTGTAGTGATCTCAATAGCACCGGTGATGGCATTGTCGCTGCTCTGCAGGTCATTTTAGCGCTAACTGAGAGCAAACAGCCTTTACATCAGCTCAAAAAAGGAATGGTTAAATTTCCCCAGACCATGATTAATGTCCCGATTGCGAAAAAAACAGATATTAGTGACAACCAGACGATCAACGCTGCTGTCGCTGATGCTGAGCAGCAGTTGAGTGACCGTGGGCGAGTGCTATTGCGCGCTTCAGGCACTGAACCACTCATACGAGTGATGGTAGAGGGTGAGGATCAGCAATTAGTCGATCAGTTGGTGGCTGATATTGCCGGGGTGGTTGAAGAGCAGGTCGGTTGATAGTTGCAGGCGAAAAGGCCCCTGCCCAGTTGTATATTCACCGTTAGTCGGTTAGCATTCACGCCCTCGCTAACAGCTCCCCTTGTAAGGAGTTATCAAGATGGCTAAACCGTTGATAGCGGGCAACTGGAAAATGCATGGTACGGTTGAGCAGGCTACCGCAATAGCCAGCCGGTTGGCAGCCCAATGGTGCGACCAAGATGTTGCCGAGATGGTGGTTTTTCCGCCTTATGTTCATCTGACGCAAGTAATGAATGCGACCCAAGACACTGCTGTTGCTGTTGGTGCGCAAAATGTCTGTAAGTATGATATCGGAGCTTACACTGGTGAAGTTTCGGCAGCCATGTTGGCCGATTTAGGTTGTCGATATGTGCTAGTCGGGCACTCAGAGCGACGAGCACTGTTTGATGACAGCAATCAAACAGTGGCGGAAAAATTTAAAGCTGCACAGCAGGCAGGGATAACGCCCATTCTCTGTGTTGGCGAAACACTGCAACAGCGACAGCACAGTCAGACATTGGATGTTGTGGCACAGCAAATAGATGCGGTGACCGAGGTCGTTTCACGGCAAGATCTATGTTCGGCTGTGATTGCCTATGAACCAGTTTGGGCTATAGGGACAGGGGAAACAGCAACGCCGCAGCAGGCGCAGGAAGTGCACAGTGCCATCAGAGTGCAACTCGGTGTCGG
>JASLVT010000190.1:0-1915 GCA_030741175.1 Porticoccaceae bacterium | reverse complement strand
TATAGGGACAGGGGAAACAGCAACGCCGCAGCAGGCGCAGGAAGTGCACAGTGCCATCAGAGTGCAACTCGGTGTCGCAGGGAGTGAGACGACCTTGCTGTATGGTGGTAGTGTTAATGCAAATAATGCAGCAGAATTATTTGCCCAACCGGATATAAATGGTGGACTGGTGGGTGGTGCCTCTTTGAAGGCCGATGAATTTTTAACTATTGCACAACAATTGATCGAGCAAGCGTAATGGAACAGTTTATATTAGTATTTCACTTTGTAGTTGCCGTGGCACTGATCGGCTTGGTTCTAATCCAGCAGGGAAAAGGTGCGGAAGCGGGAGCTTCATTTGGCTCAGGTGCCTCGCAAACGGTATTTGGTAGTGCCGGCGGCTGGAATTTCTTTAGTAAAATGACGGCGATTTTAGCGACCATCTTTTTTGTCACTAGTGTGAGCTTGGCTCTGGTGGCTAAAAACAGTACTGTCGTTGATGAAGCTCTTCTGCCAGAGTTGCAGTCCATAGCTGATCAACTAGAGGAAACTGATATCCCTGTTTTGGAAGAAGAAGGCGAGCTGCCTGTTCAAGATTCCTCTGAACTTCCAGAATAATAGAGATTAAACATTGATAAAATATGCCCAAGTGGTGGAATTGGTAGACACGCTATCTTGAGGGGGTAGTGGCGAAAGCCGTGCCGGTTCAAGTCCGGCCTTGGGCACCATGTTTGACTCAGTCGCTATTAGATAAGATGACTGCTTACTCACAGTAACAATATCGAATGTTCGTCAAGAGCAGGCTGTTCCGCGATGTTGTTGCGCTCTCAACACCACGCATTTCTACTCCGAGTATGCTTCCATAACTGAAAAACCCTACTTTTATAGGTAGCATATAGCTGCGTGTAAAACACTGAGCCAGCTATGGTTATAGCGAATGGGAGATATTCCGTGGGCAAGGTACAGAAGTTTATACTGCGTCAGCAAGCGGCAGATATTGCTAGGGAGCAAGAGATTTGAATGCAGGTAAAATTATTGGCGGGCTGATTGGCTTTTTTGTGGGTGGCCTAGTTACCGCTCTATTAGGTGTGTTTGTAGGTCATCAGTTCGACAAAGGTCTAGGCGGGTTATTAAACCCAGTGTCTGCTGAACAGCGACAACGTATACAGGATGCATTCTTTAAAACGCTATTTGCTACTCTAGGTCATTTGGCCAAGTCTGATGGTCGAATATCCAAGGTAGAGATCGCTCAGGCAGAAGCATTGATGACTAATATGGGTCTTACCGCGGCTCATCGCCGAGAGGCTATCGAGTTGTTTAAGGCTGGTGCTAAACCTGACTTTTCTATAGACCGAACGATGACGGACTTTATCGCTACCTGTGGTCGATATAACAATCTCAAGCAATCTTTGCTCAATTATCTAATATCTTTAGCTATGGCTGATGGTGAGCTGCACCCTGCAGAGCAGGCGGTGCTAAAAAAGGTTGCTAAGCATTTGGGGTTTTCCAGTGCACTGTTTGAAAAATTTATTGAGATGGTTAAGGCTCAGTCACGGTTTAAAGGTGCTGGTGGTCGAGCTCAAGATAGGGTCACTCAGTCAGAGTTGGAATCAGCTTACAAGGCACTGGGCGTTGAAGAGGCAAACACTGATGCGCAAATCAAGAGAGCCTACCGGAAATTAATCAGCGAAAACCATCCGGATAAGCTTATTGGTCAGGGTATGCCTGAGGATATGGTCAAATTGGCGACAGAGCGCACCCAGGAGATCCAAACGGCCTATGATTTCATTGTAGCCAGCCGTAAATAAAACTCGCTTGTTTGACTCTGTGTTATTGACCTTATAGAGCCCTCTACCTATAATGCGCGTCCCTTTGAGAAGGGCGGTTTAAGGATTAAATCGTTGTGTCGGTGCGGGATGGAGCAGTCTGGTAGCTC
>JASLVT010000018.1:8128-12115 GCA_030741175.1 Porticoccaceae bacterium | reverse complement strand
CCAGAAGCTGAGACAGAGCGTCTGGCGAGGTTGCGTCTGGCGCGTGTTGAAGCGGCCCGTGGCAATGTGGATACCGCCTTGCAAATGGTACAGGGTGTAGATCCAGCGGAAATGAAATCAGCCTACGAAGAGGCCAAGGGCGATTTTTATGTCCAACAGGGTAATATGGATTCAGCGTTCAGTGCTTATCAGGCGGCGCTGGCGGCTAATCAATCCTCTGACCCAATGGTTGGCAACCTCTTGCAATTAAAACTCAGTCTGGTGCAACCCGCTGAACCCGCTATTTCTGAAACTGCTGTGCCTGAATCTGCCGCGGATGAAACTGATGCGGATGAGTCTGAGCAAGCTGAAGGAGATAGCCAATGAGAAATACTCGCTTACTTCTACCATTAATCCTGTGTTCGCAATTGTTGGTAGGCTGCAGTTGGTTTGGTGGTGACGATGATGATGCCGCTATTGAGCCTGCGGAACTGGTTAAATTTGACGCTGAGGTAAAAGTAAAACGTCAGTGGTCAGCAAAAGTCGGTGCAGGTGCCAGAGAGTATTTTAAAAGTCTCCGGCCCGCGGCCAGTGCTGAGGCTATTTTTGCCGCAGGTTATGAGGGTAAGGTTACGGCATTGGATGTACAAACCGGCAAGCGAATTTGGTCTACAGAGCTCGACGTGCCGTTGTCGGGGGGTGTTGGCTATGGTGCCGATCTGGTCATGGTTGGAACCACTGATGCAGAGGTCTACGCACTCAATGCCAATGATGGCTCAATCGCTTGGACTGCAGTGGTGAGTTCTGAAATTCTATCCAGCCCTCAATCCAATGGCGAAGTGGTTGTGGTTCAGACTATCGATAATAAATTATTTGCTCTGGATGCCGATGACGGTGAACAGGTCTGGCAGCACCGTGGTGATTCACCTATCTTAACGGTGCGCGGTATTGGTGAAGCTATTGTTACAGACAATATGGTTATCTCCGGTTTTGACTCAGGTAAATTAATTGCGTTTAACGCGGAAAATGGTGCGCTTATTTGGGAGGATCGAATGGCACTCCCCAAAGGGCGCACTGAGCTTGAGCGTATGGTTGATATTGATGGAGCACCGCTATTGGTCGGTGATGTTATCTATGCAGTCACCTATCAGGGTCGCCTTGGCGCTGTCTCCCGCGGCACGGGTCGCAATCTGTGGTTTCAGGATAGCTCATCACATACCTCTCCCGCCCATAGCGATGGGCAGGTATTTATCAGTGAGGCCGAGGATACAGTGCGCGCCTTTAATGCCGGTAGCGGCCAACCATTATGGAGTAACGACCAGCTGTTTTTGCGTCGTTTGACTGGTCCGGCGAAACTGGCAGGCACTATTGCTGTGGCTGATGCCGAGGGCTATTTGCATTTGTTGGATCCGCAAGATGGGCATTTTGTCGGGCGTGTTAAGGTGGATGGAAGCGGTGTAAGTGCTCCCTTACTCAGTGTTGGCAATAGTCTGATTGTGCAGGCTAACAATGGCTCTGTTAGCGCTTATAAGATTCAGTAAGCTGTAGCTCGCCGGATCATGTGATTCCGCTGTCGCTATTACCTGTATCTGCCTAGAAACTGGGTGGCGAGCAGGCGGTAATTAATTCGCAGGGTTCACGGCCAACATTTTTAAAATGATGGGGTATGGTGCTTTTAAAATAATAGCCATCTCCTGCCTTGAGCACTCGCTTTTCTTCTCCCACCTGCACTTCAAGGCATCCACGTAAAATAATACCGCACTCTTCCCCTTCATGTTGGATCGCATGTTTGCCTGTATGGGCACCGGGTTGGTAGCACTCTTTCAGCATTTGAATTGATTTATTGTGTAGATGAGTACCCACCTGCAAGTAAGACACGCCGCCTTCACCTAGCTGTAATAGTTTATCGGCGCTAAAGAACACCTGCTCAGTGAAATTAAAATCATCGGCAAAAAAATCACTTAAGCTGATTGGGATACCACCTAGTACTTTCTTAAGCATCCCCACTGTGGGGTTGAGCGATCCCGACTCTATCTGCGAGATGGTGGCATTAGCGACTCCCGAAGCCTTGGCCAACTGTCGTTGTGATAGACCTGTTTTAAGTCGAATTTGTCGCAGACGGGTTCCGGTTTCACTATCCATGGGCAACTACCTCTTCATTGGACGGTTTTGTTTAGGATAGTAAACAGTTTTTAAAGAAAAGTGAATAGAATCAATAGGTTAATTTTTATGACCTAACCAGTTGTTTAACATGCTACTTGAGTTTTACATTACTCCTTTAGGGGCTAGCGATAGCCCATATTAATCATTAATGAGTGTCACTATGAAAAAACAACTCTCCCCTCAAAACATGGATGCTTTTTGGATGCCGTTTACCGCGAATCGTGATTTTAAGCAGAATCCTCGCTTGATCGCGTCGGCTCAGGGCCATCATTATATTAGCAATGATGGGCGTAAGATTTATGATGGCTTTTCAGGGCTGTGGACCTCGGGTATTGGCCATTGTCACCCTAAAATTGTCGAGGCGGTGCGACAGCAGGTGGGTGAGATGGATTTGTGTATGGGTTTTCAGCTGGGTCATAGCCATGCTTTTACACTAGCCGATAAGCTGACTGATATGGCCCCCCAAGGTTTTGAGCATGCCTTCTTTACCAATTCAGGTTCGGAGTCGGTGGACACGGCGCTAAAAATTGCCTTGGCCTATCATCGGGCTCGTGGCGATGCCAGTCGCACGCGTCTAATCGGTCGTCAACGCGGTTATCACGGGGTTAATTTCGGTGGTATTTCCGTGGGTGGGATTGCCCCAAACCGCAAGATGTTTAGTGCCAACCTTATTAACGGTGTTGATCATTTACCCCATACCCATAATCTAGAGCAGGCGGCATTTAGTCGTGGTCAGCCCCAGTGGGGAGGGCATTTGGCGGACGAGTTGGAGAGTCTAGTAGCACTACATGATGCCAGCACTATTGCCGCTGTGATTGTCGAGCCTGTGGCGGGGTCAACCGGTATTTTACCGCCGCCGGTGAGCTACCTTGAACGCCTGCGTGAACTCTGCACGCAACATGGCATACTGCTAATTTTTGATGAGGTGATCACTGCTTTTGGGCGTGTGGGTGCCTCTTTTGCTGCCGAGCGATTTGACGTAAAGCCAGATTTGATTACCACTGCCAAAGGCCTGACCAATGGTGTAATTCCAATGGGTGCGGTACTGGCTACAGATCATATCTATCAGAGCTTTATGCAGGGGCCCGAGCAGAGCATTGAGTTCTTTCATGGATACACCTATTCTGGACATCCAGTCGCCACGGCGGCAGGCTTGGCTACCCTAGAGGTCTATGAGCAAGAGGGTAGCTTCCAGCAGGCTCGTGAACTAGAAGACCTATTTGCCGACGCTATCCATCAATTTGATGATCATCCTATGGTTATTGATGTGCGCAATATTGGCTTGATGGGTGCTATTGAGTTAGCGCCTCGAGAGGGAGCCCCCGGCGCCCGTGGCCTAGAGGCCCATAAGCAGTGCTTTTGGAATGAAAACTTGGTGATTCGCAATGCCATGGATATCTTGCAATTCTCACCGTTCCTCAATGCCAAGCCCGATGATATTGCGCAAATGTTTGATTCCGTGCGCGCTGTTTTAGACCGTATTGATTGAGGTTATTTATGCTGTTTACAGTACTCTCTGGGCGTAAGACCGGTCCAATGCTTAAACGCTCGGGTAAATGATCTGGGTTCACTAAAGCCGACAATATCCGCTACCTGTTCGACGCTGAGACTTTCGTTCACCAGTTTTTGGATGGCGACTTCTCTGCGTAGATTATCTTTAATTTTTTGGTAGCTGGTCGCGCTTTCCTTGAGGCGGCGATGTAGCGTCTGACTACTAAAGCCGAGTTCTTCAGCCAATAGTTGTATAGGTGCGAAGACCAATTTATGCGGGTGTCGTTGAGCGATAATCCGTTCTATCTGTGCCTCCAAGGTACTATCTGAGCCCGGAATCGTCATAACATCAGC
>JASLVT010000018.1:0-8028 GCA_030741175.1 Porticoccaceae bacterium | reverse complement strand
TTGTCCAGATACTGAGCATCAAAAATTAAGCGATTGGCCTTGCAGTTAAAATGCAGTTGGCTGGGAAACATAATCTGCAATTCGTCGCGATGTTGTGGTGAGCTAAAAGTGAAGTGAGTTTCACTCAGTCGAATAGGTTCGCCGATATACCAACTGGGAAAGCGATGCCAAATAACCAGCCAGAACTCAGTCATAAAATATTCTGGATCTAGGTCGGGTCGATCCATCCGAAAACTCAGTATGGCATTACCCTGATGGCGGGATAGCTTCATAGGGATATCATCGCTAACCAGATTATAAAAATGTACTGCTTTGTCTAATAACTCACCCAGCGTAGTGCAGTGGCTGACCAATTCGGCCATAGTGGCAAAAACACCCACTTTGCAATTAGTGTGGGTGAAGCCCATAAATTCATCATTTAATGTTTCCTGAACGGCCTTAAATAACCGCGCCACCTGATCGGCATGTACGCGTTGGTTGCGATTATTAATCACTGCCGGATTGATGCCGGCGCGCTCCAATGCTTGCTGCTCGCTGTATTGATTTTGCCTCAGCCCATGCATGCAGCTCATCACATGGTGGTTACAAATGGTCGCCATCAGCGGTCCTGTAGAGATAAAATTTGTGAGTTAATGGCGCATTTATAACATTAAACTGGTTATAAATGTGAATATTTTGGCAATAAATGTGAGTATTGCTGTTAAAAATAGACCTACTATTAAGTCGTTGGCTGTTGCATAGTGCAGGCACTTAAAAGAACGCCGGAGACAATATGGCAGACAAACGATCATTTGCTGATTGGCAACAGTTGGCAACCAAAGAGCGCAAAGGTGCGTCTCCAGATGATTTGCTATGGCAAACTCCAGAGGGTATTGCAGTTAAACCCCTGTACACCGCAGAGGATACAGCCGAGCTCGAGCATATGGATAACTTGCCGGGCTTCGCCCCCTACAAGCGCGGCCCAAAGGCCACTATGTATGCCGGTCGGCCTTGGACGGTGCGTCAGTATGCGGGGTTTTCTACTGCAGAAGAGTCCAATGCGTTTTATCGCAAAAATCTTGCCGCGGGTCAGCAGGGTCTTTCGGTAGCCTTTGATTTGCCCACCCATCGAGGCTATGACTCGGATCATCCAAGGGTTGTCGGCGATGTCGGTAAAGCGGGAGTGGCGATCGATTCAGTAGAGGATATGAAGATCTTATTTGATGGTATTCCATTGGATAAGGTGTCGGTATCCATGACCATGAATGGCGCCGTGCTTCCGGTGATGGCCAGCTATATCGTTGCTGCTGAAGAGCAGGGTGTGGCACCGGAGCAACTGGCGGGTACATTGCAGAACGATATTCTCAAAGAGTTTATGGTGCGCAATACCTATATCTATCCGCCGGCACCCTCAATGCGCGTGGTGTCGGATATTATTGGCTACACCGCAGCAAATATGCCCAAGTTTAACTCTATTTCTATCAGTGGCTACCATATGCAGGAGGCCGGTGCTACCAATGTGCAGGAACTGGCCTACACCATTGCCGATGGTATCGAGTATGTGCGCACTGCCATAGCAAGCGGTATGGATGTGGACAAATTCGCCCCACGGTTGTCGTTCTTTTTTGCCATTGGTATGAATTTCTTTATGGAGATTGCCAAGCTGAGGGCGGCCAGAATTCTTTGGGCCACATTGATGGAAGAGAAGTTTGCGCCCAAAGACGATCGTTCGCTGGTATTGCGAACTCATTGTCAGACTTCTGGTGTCAGTCTGACCAGTAAAGACCCTTACAACAATGTAATGCGCACCACCATTGAAGCCATGTCTGCGGTGTTGGGAGGTACCCAATCATTGCATACCAACTCCTTTGATGAGGCGCTGGCATTACCCACGGATTTTTCAGCGCGTATCGCGCGCAATACTCAGCTGGTTATTCAGGAGGAAACCGGTATTACCAATGTGGTTGATCCATTGGCTGGTTCCTATTATGTCGAGTCATTGACCGATGAATTGGTCAAGGCGGCCCGCGCCATTATTGATGAGGTTGAAGAACTGGGCGGCATGACCAAGGCGGTCGAAACCGGCTTACCCAAGTTGCGTATTGAAGAAGCGGCGGCATTGCGCCAAGCGCGAATCGATCGCGGCGAAGAGGTGATAGTTGGGGTTAACAAATACCAGCTCGAAGTGGAGCCTGAGGTTGATGTACTGGATATCGACAATAGTGCAGTGCGTGAATCGCAGATCGCTCGATTAAATCAGGTGCGCGGGTCACGCGATAGCGGGGCCTGTCAACAAGCACTGGATGCACTGACAGAAGCCGCCAAATCTGGCGAGGGCAATTTGCTAGCCTTAGCAGTGGATGCCGCTCGCGCACGGGCGACTGTTGGTGAGATTTCCGATGCGCTGGAAAGCCAATGGGGTCGCCATAAAGCACAGCAGCGCTCTATTAATGGTGTCTATGGTTCGGCCTATGAAGGGGATAAAGCATTTATGAGCATTAAAAATAAAGTCGAGGCCTTTGCAGAAACTCAGGGGCGTCGCCCGCGTATGCTGGTGGTGAAGATGGGACAGGATGGCCATGACCGCGGCGCTAAAGTGATTGCCACCGCCTTTGCCGATCTCGGCTTTGATGTGGATGTGGGGCCGATGTTTCAGACGCCGGAGGAGGCGGCACAGCAAGCCATTGAGAATGATGTGCATATTGTTGGCGTTTCCTCACAGGCCGCTGGCCATAAAACATTGGTACCGCAATTAATTAATAGTCTTAAGGCGCAGGGCGCAGAGGATATTGTGGTGATCTGTGGTGGGGTGATCCCGCCGAAAGATTACGATCAGTTGAGAGCCGATGGCGTGGCAGCCATCTTTGGTCCAGGTACCAATATTCCAGATGCGGCGGAAGACGTGCTAGCTATTATCAGTAAAGATGTTGAGGGTTGATAATGAAAGAAATACTGGCTGAATTAGAAGAAAAACGCAGCCGCGCCAGATTGGGCGGCGGACAGAAACGTATTGATGCTCAGCATGCTAAAGGCAAGCTGACTGCCCGTGAACGCCTTGATCTTCTGCTTGATGAGGGCAGCTTCGAGGAATGGGATATGTTTGTTGAGCATCGCTGCACCGATTTTGATATGGACCAGCAACATGTGCCGGGCGATGGTGTGGTGATTGGCTATGGCACCATTAATGGTCGACTGGTATTTGTATTTAGTCAGGACTTCACGGTGTTTGGCGGCGCGCTCTCTGAGGCCCATGCGGAAAAAATCTGTAAGCTGATGGATCAGGCTATGAAAGTAGGTGCCCCAGTTATCGGGTTAAATGACTCTGGCGGTGCCCGTATCCAAGAGGGTGTTGCCTCACTTGGCGGCTATGCCGAGGTCTTTCAGCGCAATGTGATGGCCAGCGGTGTGATTCCACAAATCAGTATGATTATGGGGCCCTGCGCTGGTGGCGCAGTGTATTCACCGGCGATTACCGACTTTATCTTTATGGTTCAGGACAGCAGTTATATGTTTGTCACTGGACCCGATGTGGTTAAGACGGTGACCCATGAGACCGTTACAGCGGAAGAGCTGGGCGGCGCTAGCACCCATTCCAGTAAATCTGGCGTCGCTGATCTCGCGTTTGATAATGATGTCGATGCCCTGCATAAGTTGCGTCACTTTATGGGTTACCTGCCCGCCAATAACCGCGAGAAACCGCCGGTTTGGCCGACTGAAGATGATCCTGAGCGGGTTGAAATGTCACTGGATACCCTAGTGCCCAGTGACCCCAATAAACCCTATGATATGAAAGAGCTGATTTTGAAAGTAGCGGATGAGCGGGAGTTTTTTGAGCTACAAGTCAGTTATGCAAAAAATATTATTACCGGATTTATTCGTATCGAGGGCTCTACCGTTGGTGTGGTCGCCAATCAGCCGATGGTAATGGCCGGTTGTTTGGATATTGATGCCTCGCGCAAAGCGGCGCGATTTATTCGGTTCTGCGATGCCTTTAATATTCCGGTTCTCACCCTAGTGGATGTGCCGGGCTTTATGCCGGGCACCAGTCAGGAGTACGGCGGTATTATTAAGCATGGTGCCAAATTGCTGTATGCCTATGCTGAGTGCACCGTGCCCAAGGTGACATTGATTACCCGCAAAGCCTATGGTGGCGCCTATGATGTGATGGCGTCTAAGCATTTGCGTGGCGATGTTAATCTGGCTTGGCCAACAGCCGAGATTGCGGTGATGGGTCCCAAAGGTGCCGTGGAGATTATTTTCCGCAAGGATATTGGCGATCAAGATAAGATTGATGCCCGCACAGAGGAGTATCGCAAGAAGTTTGCCAATCCTTTTATTGCCGGTCAGCGCGGCTATATCGATGATGTCATTATGCCTCACAGCACACGCAAGCGCGTGGCGCGATCACTGGCCATGCTAAAAAATAAGAGTATTGAAAACCCCTGGCGCAAGCACGGCAATATTCCACTTTAAGGATCTGATAAGACTATGTTTAAGAAAATTTTGGTGGCTAATCGGGGCGAAATTGCGTGCCGTGTTTTTACCACAGCGAAAAAAATGGGCATTGCCACGGTAGCGGTCTATTCCGATGCCGATGCCGATGCGCTACATGTGCAGATGGCCGATGAAGCGGTGAATATTGGACCCGCGGCATCTGCGGAAAGTTATTTAGTGATTGAGAAAATTATTCAGGCCTGTCGGGATACCGGCGCTGATGCTGTGCATCCGGGCTATGGCTTTTTATCTGAGAACGCGCAGTTTCGCGATGCGCTGGATGATGCGGGTATTGTGTTTATCGGCCCGGGTAAAAAAGCTATTGAATCCATGGGTGATAAGATCACTTCCAAACTGATTGCTGAAAAAGCCGGAGTCAGCTGTATTCCCGGTTATACCGATGTGGTTCGCGATGCCGAGCATGCGCTGCAGATCAGTGCTGAAATTGGTTATCCAGTGATGTTAAAGGCCTCTGCTGGCGGCGGTGGCAAAGGTATGCGCGTGGCTTGGGATGAAGCGGATTGTCGCGATGGCTTTGAACGTGCAACCAACGAAGCACGCGCTAGTTTTGGTGATACACGCATCTTTATTGAAAAATATATCCAGCAACCGCGCCATATTGAGATTCAGGTGATGGCTGATGGCCATGGCAATGTGATTTATCTGGGAGAGCGCGAGTGCTCGATTCAGCGTCGACATCAAAAGGTCATTGAGGAGGCACCCTCACCATTTTTAGATGAGGCTACGCGGCAGAAAATGGGTGAGCAGAGCTGTGCTCTGGCCAAAGCGGTGGACTATCAGTCGGCGGGAACGGTGGAATTTATTGCCGATGCCGATATGAATTTCTATTTTTTGGAGATGAACACCAGACTGCAGGTGGAGCATCCTGTCACTGAACTGGTCACTGGTCAGGATCTTGTCGAGATGATGATTCGAGTAGCCGCTGGTGAAAAGTTATCGCTAACACAGGATCAGGTGACACTCACTGGTTGGGCGATGGAGTCGCGGGTTTATGCTGAGGATCCATTCCGCAACTTTATGCCATCGATCGGCCGGCTATTTGGCTATCGCGAGCCGCAAGGTGAAGCTGTGCGAGTTGATAGTGGTGTCTATGAGGGCGGCGAAGTCTCCATGCACTATGATCCGATGATCTCCAAGTTAATTACCTATGGTGATAATCGCACTCAGGCGATTGAGCGCATGGTGGATGCTCTGGATGCCTATTATATTCGCGGTGTAAACCACAATATCAGTTTCCTTAATGCGCTGATGGTACACCCGCGCTTTGTGGCCGGTGAGTTAACCACTAACTTTATTGCCGAAGAATTTCCCGATGGCTTTAATGCCGATTTGGTGCCCCAAACTAATCCAGCGATTGCTACAGTGGTTGCCGCGGCAGTGCATCAAAAATACGGTGAGCGCGCGGCGCAGATCTCTGGCCAGATGCAGGGGCATGAGTATGAAATTGCCACAGACTGGGTGGTGATCACTGGGGATACAGAGACACTAGTGTCTGTTACCCTGAGTGCCACGGGCGCTCTGGTGGCAATTGATGGCACTGATTATATGGTGGAAACTGATTGGGCCTTGGGCGAGCCATTATTTCAAGCGCAGATTAATCACCAGGCCTTGACTCTGCAGATAGAGCGCGCAGAATCAGGTTACAAGCTGTTCTATCGCGGTGCAGAAATTGATGCCCTAGTGCTGTCGCCAACAGCGGCGAAGCTTAATCAATTGATGCCAGAGAAAGTTCCAGCCGATTTATCCAAATTTTTGCTATCACCAATGCCGGGTCTATTAGTGAAACTGTCGGTAAAGGTGGGCGATCAGGTTAAAGCAGGTGAAGAACTGGCCGTGGTTGAAGCGATGAAAATGGAGAATAGTCTTAGGGCCGTGCAAGATGGTATTGTGGCCAGTATTTCCGCTGAGACTGGCGATAGCTTGGAAGTGGATCAGACAATTCTAGCATTTGAGTAAAGGGCTCGAATAATCAATGGCAGATACATTAGCAGCGCAGATTCGTAGCGGCGATCGCCGGGCATTGGCCAAGGCGATTACGCTGGTGGAATCGACTCGTGCCGACCATGGAGAACAGGCGGCCGCGTTGCTGGAGGCGGTAATGCCAGATACTGGTCAGTCTATCCGCTTAGGTATCTCCGGTGCGCCGGGGGTTGGCAAATCGACCTTTATAGAATCTCTTGGCAATTATCTTACCGAACAGGGCCATCGGGTTGCGGTGTTGGCGGTGGATCCAACCTCGGCAGTGACCGGTGGTTCTATTCTGGGCGATAAAACCCGTATGGAGAGCCTGTCGGTTAACCCCAATGCCTTTGTGCGGCCTTCACCTGCAGGTAAAACGCTGGGTGGTGTAACCCGCCGTACCAGAGAGTCTTTGTTGCTCTGCGAAGCGGCTGGCTACGATGTGATTATTATTGAAACCGTGGGTGTGGGTCAGTCGGAAACGGCGGTGTCGGATATGACTGATATGTTCTTGTTATTGTTATCACCGGGTGGCGGTGACGACTTGCAAGGGATCAAACGCGGTATTATGGAGTTGGCTGATTTAGTTTTGGTCAATAAAGCTGATGGCGATCAGGCGAGTTTGGCCAATCAAACGGTATCAGATTATCGCGCGGCGCTTCAGTTTATGCAGTCACGCACGCCAAGCTGGACGCCTCAGGTGGAGGTATGCTCGGCACTCCATAATCAGGGTGTCGACAAGGCTTGGGCGATCGTCGCGGCCTTCTGCAGTGCATTGACGGACTCAGGTGAACTGCAAACAATGCGCGCGCAGCAGGCACGGGCATGGATGTGGAGCGAGACTGCCGAGCTGTTGATTGGCGACTTAAAACAACATGAGGCGATAAAAGCCATGGTGCCCGAATTGGAGCGGGCAGTGCTCAATGCTGAACTACCCGCCACGGTCGCGGCTCAGCGTTTAATTGAGTATTACAAAACCCAAGGTTAAATCTATACTTGAAGGATGCTTTGCTCGTTATCACATAAAGAGAATGATTTGAGAGGGCAATAAAAAAGCGACCCAAAGGCCGCTTTTTTATTTGTCACTGTTGATTGTCTATTTGGATATTATCCGCATTTAGAGTCGCCGCAATTCAGGCAGGTCATACAACCATCCAGCAGAATCACCGCTTTAACACTACATTTTTTGCATACTTCAGCATTAGCTGGAAACTCGCCGGCATCGTCAGTCGGAGTTGCTGTTGCTTTCCCCTCAAATTCAGCGCGCTTCTCATCCATGATTTTCTGCTGATGTTCGGGGATCTCGGGTTTCTTCAGCATACCGATTTTTTGTAGATGATCCTCGATAGCCCAGCCAATCTCAGCCACCAGAGAGGGCATAAACTTACCGCCGGGCTTGTAGTAGCCACCTTGAGGGTCAAATACCGCCTTCATTTCTTCAACTAGGAAGGTGCAGTCGCCACCTTTGCGGAACACGGCGGACAGTACTCTGGTGAGAGCAACAATCCATTGGAAGTGATCCATATTTTTTGAGTTGATAAATACTTCGAAGGGGCGACGTAGTTCATGGTCGGT
>JASLVT010000189.1 GCA_030741175.1 Porticoccaceae bacterium | reverse complement strand
CTGTTCCGCAAATGGCTTCGCCATAAATGACGCTACTTTATCTCGACTGCGCGCCACATTGCGGATAGCGCGTTTTAGCATACTGCCCTGATCGCAGGCACGCAGAGCGCAATCTTGATGATAGAGGTTAATCTCAAATTGTGAGGGCCCAAACTCGGTAATCAATGTATCCACGGGCAGATGCTGTTGTTCAGTAGCCTGAGTAATTGCATCCATCAACGGCGCGGTCTCGCGCATCGCATCAATACCATAGGTCTGACCACCAATGGCAGGGCTACCATCCAATGCACGCTGACTGTGCTGAGGACCACCAAATTGATCGCGGTCTAATTCAAATAGATGAAACTCCATCTCGCTGGCCACTACCGGCGTTAAACCCAATGTCTTGTAGCGTTGCAGAATATTGTCCAGCACCACTCTACAGTCACCGAGATAGGGCTTGTCGCCATTAAAGCTACCCATGGAAACAATGACCTGCGCTGTAGGTCGGTCAGCCCAGGGCACTCGACATAGGGTATCTGCATGGGGCGTGCAGACCCCATCGGTATCGCCAGTCTCAGAGATTAGCTCTTCAATATCTCTACCCCAGCTATCCAGCGAGCAGGCGGTTTGCGGCATCTTGTATCCGCCATCAAAGAGCTTTCCGATCTGCTCTCTGGGCAACCACTTACCGCGATGATTACCATTGAGGTCATGCAGAATCACCTCGAAAATTTCAATATCGCTGTGATCGAGTAAAAACTGGTCCAACTGTTGGCGAGGGGTCATAGTTACGTCACTTAAATGCAGTTGTCCTATTATGGCACTATGGCTGTGTATTCCACCACCGCCGTGCGCTACCCATTCAGGGTAGAAAAACAGTCTCCAGCCAAAAAATGTACCATCTAGTTGTCAGCGAGGTCACCAAGTGATGTTTTCAATGGCCCAAGATGGGCATCAAAATTTTTCCAGTAGGCAACAGCAGAGCGGTAAATGGGTTGACGCACCTGCTCGGAGCTGGCGGTATTGACCGCACGCTGCGTCTCATGGAAGCGCAGGCATTGTTGCTCCATAGGCAACTGGCAAAAATCAAGCAGCGCCCTGACATTGTCTTCAAGATTGTTTACCACGTCCTCATAGTGAACGGTATAAATATTATCGGGAAAAACCGTCTGCCAATGGCTCATCAAACGATGATAGTCGCGGTAATATCGTCCCAGATCCTCCAAGTCATAGGTGAAGTGCTGGCCCTCTGCCCAGAGCTGTTTGAAACAACCAAAGCAATTGTCCACTGGATTGCGCAGGGTATTAATAATTTTGGCATTGGGCATCGCCAACAATATCAGCCCCACATAGATAAAGTTATTGGGTAGTTTATCGATAAAAAAAGGTGTTCCACTCTGCCTGTGGCGCTGAGCCTGATGTAAAAACTGTTTACCAATATTCTGCCAATGCTCTGGGGTAAGTTCGGGCACACCCAATGGGTAAGGCGCCGTCGCCATAATATTTGGCGGCCGATGCAAGCGGTTGGCTAACCAGCCGATATAGGGGAGTTCTCTAGTCCCCTCAACCTGTGAATGAGAAGCTAATATCTGCTCCTGTAGGGTCGAACCTGAGCGTGGCAAACCGAGAATAAATAGTGCGTCGTCATCTTCAATCCCGACATCACTATTGGCCGCAACAAAAGTCGGATTAAATGTACTGATAATATTATCAACTAACTGAGAAAACTGATCGGCACTCCAATTGACCAGTGTTTTTTGCACAGTATTGCCCGCCTGGTAACAGGCAAATGCAGCATCCCAATCCTGTCGATGTTCATGGGCCTTACCCAGCGCGTAGTTGAAATACACGATATTCTTTTTACTCAGATCTTGGTCTTGCAATACAGTCTCGAAATGAGTGACCTCATCTTGACTAAATTTATAGGTTTTTAGATTGGATAATGACCAGGCAGCTTCACCATATTGGGCGTCTAGCTGCATGCATTGCTGATAAATTGCTATGGCTTCCTGCTGACGGCCCAACGTCTTTAAGGCTGTGGCTTTTTGCGACAGGGCCGCGACTTTTTCTGGGGCTTTAAGAAGCACTAGATCATATTGCTCGAGCGCTTGCGCAAAGCGATTATCTTTGGAGTAGATATCGCCCAAAATCATCAATGCTTCTGGGTTTTCCGCATCGATTTGCAACACATGTTGCACGGCCTCTTCCGCCTCCACCAACTGGTCTTGCCGCGACAATGCCACAGCTAAACGCAGCCACCAGGTCGCGCGCTCTGGCATTTTGCGAATCAACGATCGAGCTAATGCCTCAGCCCAGCGAGCGCGGCCGGTATCCAGTGCCCGCTGTATTAATAACTCTTTGGCACCCACATTATCGGCATCCTGTGCCAAGATATCATTACATAGCGTTTCACAGGCGGCCCAATCCTCGGCTTTCGCCAGAGCTTTAGCCTCGAGCACAAGGTTTTTAATTTCATCACGGCGACGATTAATCGCTTCGACATCCGCCAATTGCTCTTGATTGCCAAGCTGTTGTAGAAGTTTTTCCAATAGCTTGCTCGGCGCTTTCAATTTTGGATCCAGAGACATGGCTCGACGCAGAGACTTTTCGCTGGCGGCGAATTGCTCCAGTGCTAACTGAACCTTGCCCAAATCAGACCAGGCATGGGCAAAGTCCGGTGCAATAGCGACAGCTTCCTCAAAGCCCTCCGCCGCCTTCTCCAACTCCCCGCGTCGCTCAAACAGCTGAGCTCGCAGACGCAAGGTGTTCACCTCTCGCGGATTAAGCGTCAGTAAACGCCCACAGATCTGCTCACAGCGATCCAGATCATCATTGCGCAACGCCTCCAGCGCCTGAAAAAATTGTTGCTGCGGATCCATAGTCTCAACCAGATGATTTTTTATAGTCTACAAAAAAGAGCCGACATTGTCGGCTCTTTTTCGGTTACAGCAATGATAAGTGCTTATACAGCGAACTAGAACTTCCAACCTATATCAACACCCACTCTACGCGGCTCGGAGAAGCCAAAGTAATGGGCACCAATATTGGCATCCGATCCAGCTACACCTTTGTAGTAGAACTCATCAGTGATGTTATTCACCCACAGCGTAACCGACCAATCCTGAGCACTGTCGTAGCCAACGCGCAAATTAGTGGTAGTAAAGCCATCGGCCATCAGAGGATCCTTGTCAAAAATACCGAAGCCAGGGGCCTCGTCTTGGTGGAAGGTCTCCAAGGTTATTGCCAGATCACCATTATCCATCGGCACAGTGTAGGTAGCCACCAAAGCACCACTAAAATCGATGGTGCCGGGGATCTGTGCACCTTTACAGGCAGCTGGCTCACAGAAGCCCGGATCTGGGTTGGTCAAGTCAGTATCGGCCCAGGCCAGACCAAGATAAATATCCAGATTATCCGTTGGTAACACCCGCAAATCTAACTCGACCCCTGAGCCCTCTGCATCACCAATATTGGCCACACTGTAGC
>JASLVT010000188.1 GCA_030741175.1 Porticoccaceae bacterium | reverse complement strand
AACAAAGTAAGTGCTGTATTGCAGCATATTGAGCTTATCACCCACACCAATAGCCAGAGCACCACCTGAACTGCCCTCACCAATAACAGTGCAGATGATGGGAGTTTTTAAGCGCGACATAACTGCGAGATTGCGCGCAATGGCCTCAGAGATATTGCGCTCCTCCGAATCAATACCGGGATATGCGCCAGGTGTGTCTATGAGGGTGAGTACGGGCATGTTAAAGCGTTCAGCAGTTTCCATAAGACGCAAGGCTTTGCGATAGCCCTCGGCTTTAGGCATACCAAAATTGCGTATTACCTTCTCATTAACACCGCGACCTTTCTCTTCACCAATGACCATGACTGGCTTGCCATTAAGCCGAGCCACACCACCGACAATAGCGTTATCATCACCAAAATGTCGATCGCCATGCATCTCTTCCCAATCGGTGAAGATGCGTTGGATATAATCTAGGCTATAGGGGCGCTGAGGATGTCGGGCAACTTGGACAACTTGCCAAGGGCTTAGTTTGGCATAGATACTCTCGGTAAGCTTGCGCGATTTGTCACGCAGTTTGGCAACCTCTTCTGCAATATTCAGTTCGTTATCATTGCCAACTAAATGCAACTCTTCAATTTTTGCTTCCAAATCGGCGATTGGTTGCTCAAAAGAAAGATAATTCAAATTCATAGTAAGAGTATCTCTATGGAGTGATGGCGCGCATTTTAACATCTCTGCAGACTACTGCCAGTCTGTTATGGTCTCATACCTCAATGATACTGCAGACTGACATTATTTTTTCCAAAATCTTCTCTTAAACGGGCAATAAGTTCATCTTTCGGTTGCACTAACCACTGCTTACCCAGCGTTAACTGACCAACAGCACTGGGCATTGAGTATTCCAAGGCGATCGGGCAGTTACCCTCCTTGAAGTCACTGACGATACCATGCAGTTGTTCCACCCAATCCTCTGCAACCTGCGCTTGCGAAATGGTCAGTTGCAGTCTGTTAAGCTTACTACAGCGGGCTTCATAGACAGACTGTATGGACTCGGCAACCATCTTCAGACCGCCAGTGAAGCTGTCCTCGGATACTGCACCCTGCACCACCAACAGAGCGTCTTTAGTGAGAATATCGCGGTAGGCGTTAAATTTTTCTGCCCACACCGACAACTCGATACGGCCGCTTTTATCATCCAGCGTTAGAAAAGCAAAATTATCTCCGCGCTTATTTTTCATCACGCGCATACCAACCACCATACCTGAAATGCTGACGTTCTCTTTGCTAGGTCGCAGATCAACAATGCGATTGGCTATCATGGAGCGCAGCTCATCCTCATATTCATCAATTGGGTGGCCCGTAAGATACAAACCCAAGGTGTCTTTCTCACCATTGAGTCGTTCACGCACTGACAGCGCTCGCGCACCATTGTAGCTGTTGTAATTGATATCCGATGCACTTTCCACAACAGAGTCACCGAATAGGTCACCCATACCACTGCTAGTATTGCGCGCATGCTGCTCCGCCAGCTTAACCGCCTCATCCATAGCCGCCAGCATCACCGCACGCCCATAGCCCATATCAGCATCGGGACCGATACCATCAAGGGCACCGCTGCGAATTAGCGCTTCTAGCGCTCGCTTGTTGACTTTACGGCCATCGACGCGCGCGCAAAAATCAAAGAGGTCTTTGAACGGGCCGGCCTCAGATCGTGCCGCAATAATACTTTCAACTGGCCCTTCACCCAGCCCTTTGATAGCACCAAGGCCATAGATAATATGACCCTGATTATCGACACTAAAATGAAAATGACCATGGTTGACGTCCGGTGGCAATAGGGTCAAATCCATGGCGCGGCATTCATCGATAAAGGTCACCACCTTGTCGGTCTTGTCCATATCTGAAGATATGGTGGCCGCCATAAATTCTGCGGGATAATGCGCTTTAAGCCAGCCTGTCTGGTAGGCCACCAACGCATAGGCAGCACTGTGGGATTTGTTAAATCCGTAGCCGGCAAATTTTTCCATCAAATCAAAAATATTCGATGCCAGATCCTCGGCAAACCCTTTAGCAACGGCACCCTGAGTAAATAATTCGCGTTGCTTGGCCATTTCGGCAGCATTTTTCTTACCCATGGCTCGCCGTAATAAATCAGCACCACCTAGCGTGTAACCTCCCATCTCTTGAGCGATCTGCATCACCTGCTCCTGATAGAGGATAATGCCATAGGTCGGTTCCAGAGCAGGTTTCAGACAGTCATGCTGATACTGCACATGGGGGTAGCTGACTTCAGCCCGCCCCTTTTTGCGATTAATAAAGTCCTCAACCATGCCCGACTGCAAGGGACCAGGGCGAAATAGCGCCACCAATGCAACGATATCCTCAAAGCGGTCTGGTCCAAGTTTCTTAATCAACTCTTTCATGCCGCGGGACTCAAGTTGAAATACCGCAGTAGTCTCCGCCCTCTGCATCAGTTCATAGGTTGCGCTGTCATCGAGAGGTATTTTGTCTATATCGAGGGGCTCTTCACCATTAACCGAACGGGTTCGGTTAATCATGCGCACCGCCCAGTCAATAATGGTTAATGTGCGCAAACCAAGGAAATCGAATTTAACTAATCCCGCCTCTTCCACATCATTTTTATCAAACTGAGTGACAACGCCACCGCCACTATCGTCGCAGTAAATAGGTGAGAAATCGGTAATCTCTGTCGGCGCAATCACAACACCGCCGGCATGCTTGCCACAGTTACGTGATACGCCCTCGAGCTGAAGTGCCATGCTCCAAATTTCAGCGGCCTCTTCGTCTTGCTCCAGAAATTGAGCGAGCTCCTCTTCCTGTTCAACCGCTTTCTCCAGAGTCATACCGACTTCAAACGGTATCAGCTTCGATAACTTATCGGCCAGGCCATAGGACTTTCCCTGCACTCGAGCCACATCGCGCACTACCGCCTTGGCAGCCATGGTACCAAAAGTCACAATCTGGGATACCGCGTCACGACCGTATTGCTCTGCCACGTAGGCGATAACACGATCGCGCCCTTCCATACAGAAATCGATATCGAAATCAGGCATCGATACCCGCTCTGGGTTGAGAAAACGCTCGAATAGTAAATCGTATTCGATAGGGTCCAGATCTGTAATCTTCAGCGCATAGGCGACCAGAGATCCCGCACCAGACCCACGACCAGGACCGACAGGTATCTGATTGTTTTTCGCCCAACGGATAAAATCCATCACAATCAAAAAATAACCGGGGAATCCCATTTGAATAATAATATCCAATTCAAATTTGAGTCGCTCAGCATACTGTTGTTGTATCTGAGCAAATTCGGGAGCCTGAGTGTCATACAAAACCGCCAAGCGTTCCTGCAGGCCTGCCTCAGATTCGGCGATAAAAAAATCATTGATGGTCATACCATCGGGAATGGGATAGTCGGGGAGGAAATATTCGCCTAAGCGCAAATCCAAGGTGCAGCGCTTGGCTATTTCCACACTGTTTTGTAGCGCTTCAGGAATATCGGCAAACAGTTCGACCATTTCTTCGGCACTGCGCAAATATTGCTGCTCAGAGAAACGTCTCT
>JASLVT010000187.1 GCA_030741175.1 Porticoccaceae bacterium | reverse complement strand
CGATGGTCGCAATTATTTACAAAGCTATCTGGCTCGATTAGGTGACGAGCAAAGTTATGATGCGCAATTTTATGCTCGGGCGGATAATCTGCGCTATTGGCTTGGCACGGTTGAAACTCGTTTGGGCAGTCTTTCGCAACGACTCTCAGCCAGCGTTGGTCAGCGTCGTATTAATACTGATTTGGTCGGCTCTATAAGCTCCGCGCAGTCTACTGCCACGCCCGATGAAAGGTTGATTAAAACCGATTGGTTACAAATTGATAATGTCTTTTACGAAGCTCGGGGAACTTCTTGGGCTTTGATACATTTATTGCACGCCATTGAAATAGACTTTGCTGAGGTGCTAGCTAACAAGAATGCACTCGCCAGCGTCAGGCAGATAAGTCGTGAGCTAGAAATGACGCAACAGCCGGTTCAGGCGCCGATGATTTTTAATGGTGAAGGCTTTGGTGTATTGGCTAACCATTCATTGGTGATGGCCTCGTATATTAGTCGTGCCAATGCCGCAATCATTGATTTAAGAGAATTGTTATCAAAAGGTTAAAGGTCACACACACATTAATAAGTGAGCACTTACCATTGTGTAATCACATGCAAATGGTTGATTTAGCTATCCAGTTTTTAAATCGTCGTAATCAGGACTCTCCAGGCGAGGGCCATATTTACGAACCACTGCGCTAGCCGCACGATTAGCAAACCGGGCCGCTTCCATCGCTGTCGAACCGGCATTGATGGCGTAGAGATAAGCGCCGGCAAACATATCACCAGCACCATTGGTATCTATTGCGGTCACCGGTTGTGCTTTGACCTGATAGTCCCGATCGCCGTCAAAAACAATAGCGCCCTCTGCACCAAGGGTAATGACAAATTGTTCTGCGCTGTGTTGCATGGTTTTAATGGCGATGTCTAAATCGTCAGTGCCACACCAGCTTAATGCTTCCTGTCTATTGCAAAACAGCAAATCAACGCCAGAGCCAATTATCTCGTTTAAACCATCTTTGAAATGTGCAACTAATCCCGGGTCAGACAGACTGATGGCTACCTTGGTCCCGCTGTCACGAGCTACTTGGTGGGCTTTGATCGCGGCGGCACGCCCACTATCACTGGTGACCAGATAGCCTTCAATATAAATATAGTTTGAGTTAGCAATGGCAGCCGTATCGATATCGCTGGGACTGATCTGTTCGGCAATACCGAGAAATGTATTCATAGTTCGTTCGGCATCTGACGTAATCATGACCAGACATTTACCGGTGATACCTGATTCTAGTTGCGCACTGCCACTGTAGTCGACGCCATTATCAATCAAGTCTTGCAGATAGAAGCGACCGTTATCATCATTAGCAACTTTACAGGCCATACAACTTTTGCCACCAAATTGGCTTACCGCAATAATACTATTAGCTGCTGAGCCACCGCAGGCCCGTTTTGATAGTGTGAGATGATCATGCAGATTGTTGATAAGTTCGCTTTGACGGTTTTCGTCAACCAAAGTCATCAGGCCTTTTTCAATCTCCAAGGCGTTGAGATCTGCATCTGTGACTTCAATTTCCGTATCGACAATTGCACTGCCCAGCCCGTATACATCATAAGTTTTCATTGTATATAAAGCTCTTAGACTTTGGCTGTATGCGTAACGATGCCTTGTTGCGTTGCTAGAAATAGAATGTCTGCAGGCTTAATAGCGAACAGCCCATTAGTTACAACGCCGGTTATTTGATTGATTGCTTGCTCAAGGTCGCATGCTGACGCCATGGGATACAGGTGATGAACATCTAATATCAGATTACCATTATCAGTAATTACATTTTCTCTCCACACAGGGTCGCCCCCCAATTTAACTAATTCCCTGGCAACATGGCTGCGCGCCATGGGGATTACTTCGACTGGCAGAGGGAATGTCCCCAGATAGTCTACCCATTTACTTTCATCGGCAATGCAGACAAATTCATTGGCTACGGCCGTGACTATTTTCTCACGGGTAAGCGCTGCTCCGCCGCCCTTTATGAGTTGGAGCTGATCATTGGTTTCATCGGCACCATCGATATAGATGGTCACCTCAGCCGCTGCATTGAGCTCGATGACTTGAATACCGTGACTACGAAGCCGTTCTGCAGATGCTTCCGAACTGGCAACAGTGGCAGAAAATTGGTGCTTGTGTTTAGCGATAAGATCGATAAAAAAATTAGCGGTAGAGCCGGTACCAATACCAATGATGCTGTCGGCCTCAATTCGCGTTAACGTGTAATCTACCGCCGCTTGGGCAACTGCTTGTTTTAATTGATTTTGGTCCACCGATAACTCCAAAAGGTTGAGATAAACACTAGTCGGCAAGTATAAAGCAATCGATGCATAAAGGGGTTAAAAAGGCGCTAATTGCTTGATAGATTGATGTCAGACTGGCGAAACCATGCCGATCAAATTACTATATCTTATTAATTTATCAGTAGTGGAAAAGTCCATGCCGCAAAAGTATGTGGAAAAGATTCTAGATGCCCGTATCTACGACCTAGCTATCGAAACGCCTGTAGACGCAGCTCCCTTGCTCTCGCATCGCCTTAATAATGAAGTGCTGCTGAAGCGCGAAGATCTGCAACCAGTGTTTTCGTTTAAACTGCGCGGCGCGTACAACAAATTGCGCAACCTCGCGCCAGAGCAACTCGCCGCCGGCGTAATTGCAGCCTCTGCGGGCAACCATGCTCAGGGTTTGGCGTTAGCGGCAAAAAAAATGGGCGTTAAAGCGACAATTGTTATGCCCAAAACCACGCCTCAAATTAAGGTCGACGCGGTCAGGGCCCGTGGTGCCAAGGTGGTACTGGTCGGTGATAATTATGATGCCGCCGCAGCTCATGCGGACAAGCTGATTGCTGAACAGGGTCTAACCTATATTCATCCCTTTGATGACCCAGATGTTATCGCCGGTCAAGGGACCATTGGCATGGAAATTCTACGCCAGGTTCCGGGAAACCTTGATGCTGTTTTTATCGCGGTTGGTGGCGGCGGACTCTGCGCTGGTGTTGCAGCTTATATTAAGCACTTGCGCCCAGAGGTGAAAATCATTGCGGTGGAATCAGATGATGCCGCCTGTCTCGATGCGGCCATGAAAACCGGACGCAGAGTGCGGCTAAAAGAAGTCGGCATTTTTGCCGATGGCACTGCGGTTGCACAGATCGGTAAAGAGACATTTAGAGTTCTTAAAGATTTGGTGGACGAGGTCATCACGGTAACTACCGATGAGATCTGTGCCGCGATTAAAGATGTTTACAATGATACTCGCGCGATCTGTGAACCATCAGGTGCGCTTGGAACAGCGGGGCTAAAAAAATATGTCGATACTCATGGGGTAGAAGGCCAGACCTTGATGGCTATTCAATGTGGTGCCAATATCGATTTTGATCGCTTGCGCTATATCTCCGAGCGCACTGAAACTGGTGAAAAGCGCGAGGCGGTGCTTGCTGTCGCCATTGATGAGAGACCCGGCAGTTTCCAAAAATTTTGTAAGGCTTTGCCCAAGCGTAATATATCTGAGTTTAATTATCGCTACAGTGATGAACACCAAGCACAGATTTTTGTG
>JASLVT010000186.1 GCA_030741175.1 Porticoccaceae bacterium | reverse complement strand
TAAAAGGTTCGCTTGATTTTGATAAAGGTGGCGAACTGGCACGCAACCTCGATGATCTCTACGACTACGCAACGCGACGATTACTCAAAGCCAATATTCGCAACGACATTGAGGCTGTACAAGAAATTAAGGGTCTATTGGGAGAAATCAATGGCGCTTGGGAATTATTACCCTCTCTACTCAAGGATCAAACTGTAGCAATGGCTTCATAGGCCATTGCTAGGTGATCTTGGCGGCACATCGTGTCTGAATTATCTCTCAATCAGCGTTTCCCCCCCGCTCCTCAAGCCTATCAGGTGCAGTCAACTCATCAGTCGACAGACAACCAACAGTCAAATTCTCAAGATAGCCAAGACCAGCAGCCGGAAAACCTTTTCGCTGAGGTAGCGCTATTGTTTGACAATGAGTCTGAAATTCCTGTTTCTGGTGGCAATAATCAGTTGGTTTGTCAGTCTCTGGATGAATTGATGATTATGCAAAAACTCTCTCAGTTGGCACCTCCCATTCCTACTTTTCACGGTCCAAAATTGCTGGCTCTCACCAGCTCCATCGATCAATATAAAGACTAATTACAAGTCTCCCTATCGATCAACACTCAAACAGTTACGGGGCTTCGTCTTGACAGGCTTCGTTAGCCCATGGCATAAACAGCGGATCCAGAACAAAAATTATAAGTTCACTACCCTGGAGTCTGAATGCGATGAAGTCTTATCAGCAACGTGTAATGGAAATCCTCAACAAGGACAACAGTCAGGATTCTGTCAGCCGAGCCTGTGATATCTTTCTCTCGGTTCTTATTATTCTCAATCTAATCGCCGTTTGTCTCGAATCTGTTGAGTCTATCAATGATAAATATCATGACGCGTTGGTTGCTTTTGAATGGTTCTCGGTCAGCATTTTCCTCGTTGAATACCTTCTACGCATTTGGTCTATCGCCGCCGATGATAGAAGTCGCGCCAAAACCGCCACTGGTCGAAGGGCTAATTATATCTTCAGCTTTACCGGTCTTATCGACCTTGCCGCTATCCTACCGAGCATTCTTCCCTTGATTATGGGTGGCGTGGATCTACGCTGGCTACGAGTGTTGCGATTGGTCAGGCTGCTTAAGATCTCTCATTATTCCACAGCATTAGAAGATTTATTTTCCGCCATTAACGAAGAACGACGTTCATTCGCCGCAGCGCTCTATTTAATGGCAATCGCGCTGTTTTTATCGAGCTCTATGATGTATCTGGCTGAGTATGAGGCACAACCAGAAAATTTCAGTTCCATTCCCCAGACTATGTGGTGGTCACTGATTACATTGACCACCGTAGGCTATGGAGATGTTTCTCCGATTACGCCGTTGGGTCAAATCATTGGCGCGTTTACCGCATTAATGGGTGTCTGCACCGTAGCTCTTCTAACTGGTATCGTCGCCTCGGCATTCTCCAGTCAGATGGCACGACGAGAAGCCATTTTTGAAGCGGAAATAAACGCGGCAATGAGTGATGGGGTGGTCACGTCCGATGAGCGTGAGCACATTGAAGCGTTGCGAGAACGCTTCAATATTCCTGAAGAACACGCTAGGCAGATTTTTGCACTACTGGCGGATAAAAAGTAAGGGCTGCTATCCGCCGTCAATAATCACTTCGATGCGGCGATTTTTGGAACGTCCCGCCGCAGTATCATTGGATACCAATGGCTTGGTGTCGGCAAAACCTGTCACAGTTACTCGACCATCTTCTACATCCGTGTTGTTTAACAGATAATCTGCGACGGAAGCAGAACGAGCTGCAGACAGATCCCAGTTAGAGCGGAACCGCTCACTAAATGCGATGGGCACATTGTCTGTATGGCCTTCAATGGTAATTAACCCCACAGTGTCGCTAATCGAAGCACCCACCTTTTTTAGCAATGGTTTAAAGCTTGGTTGCAACTCTGCGTAACCACTTCTAAATGACCCTCGCTCAGCTAAACGTACAATGATTTTATCGCCATCTCGCTCCACCTCTGCCAGTCCTTGGGATATCTCATTGGACAGTTGCATGCGAATACGCTGGAACTGATCATCAATAGATTGCTCTTTGCCCTCAACACTCTGCCCGCTCATGGTATTGTCGATATTGTCTGGGGACGCCTGTTCCACAGTTATCTGAGAGGCGACCTGTGCTTGAGCCGCAGCGATTTTAGCGTAGACTTCCAAGTCATCTTGAGCAATTTTCGCGCCAGAACTACGTCCCTCGTTAACGCCATCTTCACCACCTGCCGTCTCTGAAACAACGCTGACCACAAGCTTATTGTCCTCCACGCGCACGGAAACTTTACCCTCGGCAATTTCTTTGGCAAGAGCGTTCTGAACTGACTCAACTTCCGAATTGTTAACAAAATCAGCTGTTTTGGTGTCCGATTTTAACTCTGGATCAACCGGCTGCTCTAGATCTGTTGTTTGCTCCTGAATGATATCCATTAAGGTGGGATCAACTTTCGCTTTTTTGTACTGCTCGGCGATAATGCTTTTTGCCTTGGGGGGCTCAACCACCGGTACCAGGCGCTGCACACCAAACGCATTTCTCAATGATCCGCTGACTTCTTTGTACTTTGGCACATTCATTTCAGCGAAGGATAAGATGAGTACAAAGAAAGCCATCAGTAGTGTCGCCATATCGGCGAACGTGGCCATCCACGCCGGTGCACCGCTCTTACAAGGAGGGCAGTCTGGATCTGGCGCAGGCTCTGGATCTTCCGGAGGCTCGATCTCTTCCGGCGGTTCTGGCGGTTCAGCTTGCTCATCCGCCACAACAGGCAATGGCGCCTCTTCAACCTCGGTGGCTGAATCGTTTTCTGGAGCGACTGGAGGCTTTTCGTCGTCTTGTTCTGCCACTAGACCACCCCCTGCATTGACAATAAATAATTAAGAGCCATCGACTATTACCTCGATGCGACGATTGCGTGCACGCCCTGCAGACGTCTTATTACTGTCGATGGGCTTAGTATCAGCAAACCCTGCAACAGTAATATTCGCCTGCGTAAAGCCTGAATTATTAATAAAGAAATCGGCCACGGAGGCTGACCGTGCAGCAGATAGATCCCAGTTAGAATTAAAGCGATCACTAAAGGCGACTGGAACGTTGTCTGTATGTCCCTCGATGCGAACCTTACCCGTGCTCGCCGCCAAACTCTTGCCTACCTGTGATAACAGCTTATTAAAGCCGGGCTGTAAATCAGCACTCCCGGAGACAAATGATCCCTGACTGGCCAGGCGCACAATAATTTTGTCGTCTTTGAGTTCGACCTCTGCCAGGCCCATTTGGATCTCTTCGGCAAGATCAGCCCGCACTTTTTGATACTGATCTTCAATATCCTGTTTTTTACGCTGCGCGTCACTCCCTAACATAGCGCTCTCAGATTGCTCAACGTTTGCACTGTCCTGATCACCTGTAGCCAAAGATTGCTTACGCACCTCGACTTCAGTCGACATCTCAGCTTGAGCCTCTATTACTTTGGCAGCAATATCCAATGTTTCCTGACTAATAGGGCCGCCTGAACCTTGACCCTGCGTATTGAGATTTTCACCGCCACTGCTTTCTGGTGAACGCAACTCAACTA
>JASLVT010000185.1 GCA_030741175.1 Porticoccaceae bacterium | reverse complement strand
GGAGTCAAGATTCAGGCAGCAGGTAGCGGAAAAAGAGGCGGGTGACGACGAAGCCATGCATTTTGATGCGGACTATATTCGTGCGCTTGAATATGGCATGCCGCCAACTGCCGGTGAGGGAATTGGTATAGACCGATTGGTAATGTTGCTGACTGATTCACCTTCAATCAGGGATGTGCTGCTGTTTCCCCATATGCGTCCTGAGTAGCCAGTAGCCAAAAAAAACCTTATTAGCGCTCTTATCGGTGCTGCCTAATAAAAATGATTCTAGTTTGTTTTTTTTGTAAGTGCTACCATCGAAATCATTGCTCCATCGGATGGTCGATATTTTTAGCTTAGGTCTAAGCTTGATTAACCAGTTTTCCGATGCCATTGATTTACTCCTTTTGTGAGGTCAGGTTATGGAATACAACACAATTAAATACACCGTCGACAACGGTATTTTGACTCTTCTGCTCAATCGCCCAGACAATATGAATGCTTTCACAATCGAGATGAGTGATGAGCTTGCTGCAGCGTTTACCAGAGCAAGTGAAGATGACGATGTTCGCGTGATTGTCGTGACTGGTGCGGGTAGAGCGTTTTGTGCTGGGATGGATCTCAGTACTTCAGGTAATGTCTTTGGGCTACATGAAAACTCCGAGCCGACCATCGAGCAGATGCAGGATCCGGACAGTATGCCGGGGGTGCGAGACAGTGGTGGTAAAGTCACACTGGCCATATATGAATGCAAAAAACCTGTGATAGCGGCAGTCAATGGGGCCGCTGTGGGTATTGGAGCGACCATGATCTGTGCTATGGATATTCGTCTGGCATCAGAGAAAGCTCGGATTGGCTTTGTTTTTGGAAAAATTGGTATCGCCCCAGAAGCCTGCTCTACTTGGTTTCTACCTCGTATTGTGGGAATGCAGCAGTCATTGAAGTGGATGCTGTCGGGCGAGATTTTTGATGCTCAAGAGGCGCAGGCCGGTGGTCTGATTTATGAGGTATGTGAAGCTGAAAGTCTACTCACTAATGCCTATAAAATGGCACGACAGATTGCTGATAACACCGCACCGGTGTCATCGGCACTTATAAGACAAATGATGTACAGGAACTCGGCTGCAGCGCACCCAGTGGAAGCGCATAAGGTCGAGTCACTGGCGGTGTTCTATACCAGCAGAGGCGATGGTAAAGAGGGAGTTGCTGCGTTTCTAGATAAACGTGCCGCTAACTTCGAGTCGAAAGTATCGTCCGATATGCCATCCTTCTATCCATGGTGGTAATTGCCGAGTCGTCATACTTTTCATAACTAAGGGTTTTAACATGTTTCAAAATAGCGAGAAATGCCAGCGGTTGCTTGACCAATTGAATAGTTTTTTTGATGAGCATATCTACCCCAATGAGGAGAACTATGCGCGGCAGTTACATGAGGCAGACAATCGCTTTGCACCTTTGCCACTCATGGATGATCTCAAATCAAAGGCGAAAGCGGCCGGATTATGGAATCTATTTGTACCGCCATCGCATGCTGAATATTGCGATCATGGTGGTCTGAGTTTCGCTGAGTATGCGCCGCTGTGCGAATTGATGGGGCGGGTTATCTGGTCACCTGAAGTGTTTAATTGCAATGCACCTGATACCGGCAATATGGAAGTGTTTATGAACTACGCAACCAAAGCTCAGCAGGAGAAATGGTTGAAGCCATTATTGGCTGGAGAAATTCGTTCATCCTACGCCATGACTGAGCCGCAAGTGGCCTCGAGCGATGCGACCAATGTACAACTGAGCATAGTGAGAGACGGCGATGAATGGGTGCTCAATGGGCGCAAATGGTTTATCACAGGAGCCATGAATGAGCGCACCAAGATTTTTATTGTGATGGGCAAATCCGATCCCGATAATGCCAATCGACATTTGCAGCAAACTCAAGTGTTGGTCCCAAAGAACACGGCTGGGCTGACCTTGGTGCGCCCGCTAACGACATTGGGTTACGACGATGCGCCTATTGGTCATGCTGAGTTGGTATTTAAAGACTGCCGTGTACCCTTTGAAAATGTATTGCTTGGAGAGGGGCGTGGTTTTGAAATTGCGCAAGGGCGATTAGGGCCAGGACGCATGCATCACTGTATGCGTTTGATTGGTATTGGTCAGCGCTCTCTTGAGTTGGCTTGCCAGCGCTCTGTGTCGAGGGTGACATTTGGTCGTCAGCTGAGTAAGCATCAATCTGTGCGTGAGGATATTTCACGTATGTTTTCAGAGATTGAAATGGCTCGCCTGTTAGTCCTGAAAACATGCCATCAAATCGATGAGTTAGGCGTGCAGGGATCACTGGATATGATTGCGGCTACCAAAACTACGATACCGGTATTGATTCAGAATGTTATCGACCGTGCCATGCAGATGCATGGCGCTGGCGGCCTGACAGAGGATTACTGTATGGCCGAGGGATATAACTATGCGCGCTGGTGCCGTCAGGCGGATGGCCCAGATCAGGTTCACCAAATGGCACTGGGTAAGCGTGTCATTGAGCGATTTTCGGGCATAAAGGCCTGACGCTAGTAATTGATATGCAATATAGATTTAAACAGGCAAGGCGGCTTTGTTTTGGGTATAATACCGCCGTTTTTTTACTAGGCTAACTAACCGGCAGCGGATTGTTTTTCAATGCGCTGTTATCCTTTAAGAAAGGAAAGCAAATGGTAATTTCAATAAGTGATTTAGAGGCTCAAGAGTCCCTCGACACTGCATCTAAGAGAAAGAGGCGTCCCCAGCGCAATGAGAAAGGCTGGCAAGCAGAAAAGAGTGCTATGACTCGATCTGCGATATTGGAGGCGACCATCCGCTGTTTACTTGAATTAGGTTATGCCAATACAACCACCGCATTAATCGCCAATTATGCGGGGGTATCCCGTGGCGCGATGATGCATCATTTTCCATCGCGTATGACGGTGATGAGAGCGGTAGTGGACTATTTGCATATGCTGCGTTTGCAGGAATACCGCGATTTAATGACCGATATTGATGATCCAGAGCGCTCGCTGACACGCCAAGTGATCAGTGAATCAGTAGAAGCGGCATGGCAGTATGTCAATCTACCCTCATTTCTTGCTTACCAGGAGCTACTTGCGGCATCTCGCACAGATGCTGAGCTACGTCAGGTGATAGAACCGGTGGAGAAGGATTTTGAAAAGCAGTTCCTTGATACGGCTAAGGCTGTATTCCCCCATTGGCAAAACCTTGCAAGGTTGGAGGGGGCTCATGATATGGTGCAGTTCCTAATGAAAGGAATGGCGTTGAGTCATATGTCTGTGCGCAAAAAGGCTAGAGCAAAGCGAGTGATGGCTTATCTCACTGCCATCCTCTATGATATTTATCAAGAAGCCAACTTACTCGAGTAGTATTCCACCTCAGTTTTGGGTGAGATTTTCTTGAAGCCTATCTGGGTTTTATGGGCTCACCCATTCAATCAATTTACTCTCCTTCTGCTACCCCACTCGCAACTTCAACTTGAGGTGCACTTTCCCATGGGTATGTATTTATAAGTGGTGAACTGCCCTGTCAATAAAGGTGTTGCAGGCGATGTCGATTGGTAATATGATCTTTGAAAAAGAA
>JASLVT010000184.1 GCA_030741175.1 Porticoccaceae bacterium | reverse complement strand
TGAATTCTACCCTCAGCGCCAAGGCACGCTTTGAAAAGGCCGACTGGCATGGCGTTCAGCAAGCCAATGTCGATCGATTGGAACTTTACAAAGACAAAGTGGCGCAAACAGTTCAGTATCTGGAATTGGTAACCAATAAAGATATTGCCAGCCTTGAGTTATGGAGCGAAGCGAAACAGGCCTATACCCAGTTGGTATTTAATTTTCCCAATTTTGAAATTGCCGAGACCTTTTTTAATTCGGTATTCAGTGATATCCATGACCACGATAAGATCAATGACGATATTATCTATGTTCTGTCATCACAGCTGATTGAGGCGCCGGAAGCGGAGTACAGTATTTTTGTGCGTTATCAGGGCGAAGGGTTTCGCGATACCTTTAGACGCATTCTAAAAGAATCAGAGTTTAGCTTACCCGGCGAGGATATTGAGTTAGATCTCGACTGTATCTTGGCGGTGTTTAATCAGGAGGTTGTGCCACAACTCACCAGCCCACCAGAGCAAATAAAGTTCGATATTCTCGAGTCTACCTTCTATCGTAGCAAGGCGGCCTATATGGTTGGCCGGATCGTTGATGGCGATAAGACCATTCCCATGGCACTGGTGTTTCTCAATACTGAAAAAGGTAATCTCTACGTCGATACAGCGTTATTTAGTGACGATGACCTCAGTGTTGTATTTAGCTTTACCCGCAATCACTTTATGGTCGATGCTCCGCTGCCCTATCAGTACGCGCATTTTCTTAAGACCTTAATGCCGCGCAAACTGGATTACGAAATTTACAATAGCTTAGGCTTCCCAAAGCATGCGAAAACTGAGTTTTATCGTCAACTGGTGGGCCATCTAAAACAGTCTACTGATCAGTTTATTATCGCGCCGGGTATTAAAGGCATGGTGATGACGGTATTTACCCTGCCCTCCTACAATATTGTATTTAAAATTATTAAGGATAAGTTTGCTCCTCCCAAGGAGGTCACCCATCAGACGGTACGTGAAAAATATCGGCTAGTATCGCGCCATGACCGCATTGGTCGTATGGCTGATACGCAAGAGTTTGATAATCTAGTATTTCCATTAGCACGCTTTTCACCTGAGTTAATTGAGGAACTGCAGAAAGTGGCTCCATCATCCATTGAAATACGCGGTGATCAGCTGGTTATCAAACATCTGTATACCGAGCGCTATATGACGCCGCTAAATATTTATCTGGAAACAGCCAGCGACGATGAAATGCGCAGTGCCATGGAAGAATATGGCAACTGCATCAAACAACTAGCCGCCGCTAATATTTTCCCTGGCGATATGCCGTTAAAAAACTTTGGCGTGACGCGTCACGGCCGCGTCGTGTTTTATGACTATGATGAAATCGCCACATTAACCGAGTGCAATTTCCGTGTCATTCCGCAACCCCGCAACGAGCAGGAAGAGATGCAGTCTGGTACCTGGTATACGGTGGCGCCGGACGATATTTTTCCAGAGGAATTTCGCCTGTTTTTCTCTGGCAACACCAAAGCCAGAAAAATGTTTGAGGAGATGCATGGGGAACTCTATGAAGTCAGCTTCTGGACTAACCTACAAGAACAGATCCGCAATGGTTATGTGGTTGATGTTTTCCCCTATCGCCGTGCTAAGCGGTTTGATCGAGGTAAGAATTCAGTACTAGCAGTATTTTCAGATTAGCCCTGCTCAACACAACTATCGCATTAGCGATACATTAATGTTTCTCGGCGCTGTCCCGCACTGATAGAAAAACTCTCAACACCAATGGCGTCCAATGTCCACTGCGTATCAAGCCTATCTCCTTCACGGAAACTGCGGCCATTGGCGAATAAACGATTAGATGCCGAGCCCTCGGCGATAAACATATGTCCAGATATCTGCAAATCTGGGAGGCTTAGCGGTTGCTCGACCTTCGTCGGCGATTCAACTGGCTCCATTGCCGGCGGCGCTGTTGTCGCTACCTCTGGAGATTGCTCTGGCTGAGGCAAGTTAGTAATGCCGCTATAAATGACCCAACTGCCAAGTACTAGAATAGCGCAGACCAAAAAAAAGAGGTATTTGGGGAAATCGGATTTAGAAGGCTGGTAGTAGGGATCCCAGTTGGAGCTAGCAAAATCATCGAGCTCTTTAGGGTCCTCCCGCAGCCGGTCTCGCTCGGCCTTCTTTAATGCATCAAGTATATAAGACATCAATCAGGCTCCTTTGATAATAAGGGAATACCCTGTTCGGTCAGCTGATTTAGGCGCATTAGCGTTTCTCGCCCGATTACACCATCGGCACTAATGGCTTGTTGCCGCTGAAAACGTCGCACCTGATCCGCCACGGCTGGCGTATAGCGGCCCCCACTAATAATCGTCTCAGCCTCGGTATCGACCATCGTCAATCGCTGTTGCAGCCATGCCAATGCTGCAGGGTCTTTATCGCCCACTTTTAATTGTCTGATCTGCTGTGGTGGCCGCCAGAGATACAGGTAACTACCAGACCAGCGATCGATGAAGGTTTGTATGTTCAACTGTATCTGCTTATTTGCCTGCACTAAACTGACCCCCGATGGGTCCATAGTACTGAGCACAGCACTTTTTAACCGACCTGTCTGATCTTTTATACGGACAATGCCGGGGCGATTGATACGCTGAATATCTGCTAGGCTAGCGTTGTTCAATTGCTCGGCGCTCAGTCCATAGCTCGCTGCCAGTGTGACTAACTCCTCCTCGGAGTAGATCTCATCAGCCTGAAATCCCCAACGGCTCAATAGCTGTGCATAGGGATTTAATGGCGCTAATTTATCCACTGCCGTAGTTATCTGCGGCACAGTTTCAGTCTGCTCCACTGATGCTGACTGTTCAGGCAATTGCATGGCATAAAAACCCATAGCCAAAAATAAAACGGCGAATAAAAGCCAATAGTGCCACTGTTGCAATTGTTGGCGCGGGGTATTGTCACCACCCAAAATTTCAACCGCAGCCTGTTTCACTAGGCCAGGAGTCACCTGTTTCGATTCGGTGGAGTACGCGGCTAATAGGGCATGCTGACAAACCAGATTAATCAGCCGTGGCACCCCGCCGGTTAATTTAAACAGAACCTTCATGCTGGGCTGATCGAAGATTGGACCTTTGGCACCGGCACGGTGCAAGCGATGATTGACATAGTTGGCAAGGTCATCCTTTTTCAGAGGCAACAGATGAAATCTTGAAACAACCCGCTGATTGAGTTGACGCAACTCTTTTTGCGCTAAGGTTTCCAATAACTCCGGTTGACCCACCAACAGAATATGGAGCAATTTATGGGAATGGGTTTCCAAGTTGCTAAGCAAGCGCAAAGTCTCCAGCACCTCGGCGGTTAAATTCTGCGCCTCTTCAATAACAATTAAGGTTTTTTTGCCCTCGGAGTGCGCTTGCAATAGATTTTGATTCAACGCATCAATACAGATTTTAGAAAACGATAGACCACGGGTGGTGGGCAACTCGATGGCCAGTTCATGACAGATACTAGCCAGCGCATCGGTAGTTTTTAATTTGCTATTTAGGACATAGGCAACACGCACATGGGCTGGCAAACGCTTGAGCATGGTGCGGGTCAAAGTGGTCTTGCCGGTACCCACCTCTCCGGTCAG
>JASLVT010000183.1 GCA_030741175.1 Porticoccaceae bacterium | reverse complement strand
CGGCGGTGGTCATGCTTATCTTGAAATGACTGGCGATGATCTACTGGATACTGGTGTTACCCTTATGGCAAGACCGCCGGGGAAAAAGAACTCATCGATCCATCTGCTATCTGGTGGCGAAAAGGCGATGACTGCTATTGCAATGGTATTCTCTATTTTTAAGTTGAATCCGGCACCATTTTGTATGCTCGATGAGGTCGATGCGCCATTGGATGATGCCAATGTGGGTCGTTACGCTAATATGGTCAAAGAGATGTCTGATCAGGTACAGTTTATTTTTATCACTCACAATAAGATTTCAATGGAAGCCGCTAACCAATTGATGGGTGTGACAATGCACGAACCTGGGGTGTCTCGCTTGGTGTCTGTAGATGTCAATCAAGCTGCAGAACTAGCGGAGGCTTAGTAGATAAGAGGGCGATGAAAAAGTACTAGGTTTTTTCTAATCGCCAATTACAATGACAATAAATGTGTAGGTAGTTGAGTACGCCGTAGATATGGATTTTTTTGGCCCGCGTGGACTGTTATTAGTTGTCGGTGTGCTAGTGGTGTTAGCCCTAGTATTGGATGGCTTGCGTCGTATAAAAAGAAATCGGTACGAAAATCTGCAGATGTCATCGCGTAAACTACAAAAATCTGCGTCAAAAAATAATGTCGAATCCGACAGTTTGAATGATAGTCAATTCCCCTCTGGTGGCTCGAGAGTCGTCGGTATTCGTGATGATGATAGTTTCGAGGAAATTGACAGTTTACTGCGCGGTACTGCGGAAGCGCCCGCGCGCGACAGACAGGGTCACTTTGACTTGGATGAAACGCAAATCCAGCGAGGTGAGGAGACTCCAACGGCCGAAGTTCAGCTTGAAATTAAGTTGGGACAACAATCTCAGGCCGTTAAACAGATGCCACAAAATGAGCAGGGTAATGGTCAGGCTCAGGATGTTCTGGCAATGCATTTGATGGCCAGCAAAGGTGAAACGATCAATGGCCAGAAGCTTTTAGATGCGGTTTTGAATGTTGGTTTCCGTTTTGGTGGCCGCAAAATATTTGATCGGCATCTGAATGAACAAGGGTCAGGAGAAGTACTGTTTAGTTTGGCTAATGTAGCTAATCCCGGCACGTTCGACTTAAACACTATCGCTGAAATGCAGACGCCAGGCGTGTCACTTTTTATGCAGCTTGACGGATTGACCGATCCGGTAGCAGCGTTCGACACAATGGTGGACACCGTTGATAGGTTGGTTGCGCAGCTAAACCTGCATGTACTGGATGAAACACGTAGCTCCATGACCAAGCAGACTATTGACCACTACCGCCAGCGTGCTCGAGCTGCTGCGCACAAGTCTTAGCAGGACAACTGATAACTAACGGCGACCGATAATGGCAAATATTCCAGAGCACGTTCTGCAACAGTATGAACGTCTCAAGGACGAGTTAAATTACAATAATCATCGCTATTATGTGTTGGATGATCCCTCTATCCCTGACATTGAGTATGATCGTCAGATGCGTCTTCTGCAGACGCTTGAAGATGAGTACCCCAGCCTTATCACTGCCGATTCTCCAAGCCAGCGGGTCGGTGGCGAGGCGCTGGTAGCCTTTGAGCAGGTGCGTCATGATGTCGCGATGTTGTCATTGGAAAATGCCTTTTCCTCTGAAGAGCTTGAAAGTTTCGAACGAAAAATAAGCGATCGACTGAATTATTCACTGTCACAAGATGCACCGCTTATAGACTACGTATGTGAGCCAAAACTCGACGGAGTCGCGGTGAGTCTGTTATATCAATCTGGTGTGCTAGTGAGAGGTGCCACAAGAGGCGACGGCACAGTGGGTGAAGATATTACCAATAATGTACGTACCATCAAAAGTATTCCACTAAAGTTGCATGGCGATAACATTCCCGAGCTATTGGAAGTGCGAGGCGAGATTTATCTGCCCCATGCAGGCTTTGATGCATTAAATGCTGCAGCTGTGGCTGCTGGAGAAAAAACTTTTGTAAATCCACGTAATGCCGCCGCAGGTAGCCTACGCCAATTGGATTCTAAAATTACTGCCGGCCGGCCTTTAGAGATGTGTGCTTATAGTGTCGGACAATTTCAGTCCGATGCCGCTCCCGAAACGCATTTTCAAATGCTTGAGTCATTGGCGAGCTGGGGTTTCAAGATTAACGAGCATGTAGAGAGAGTTTCCGGTATTGCCGCCTGCGAGGAATATTACAGTCGGATGGCGCAACGTCGTGATAGCTTGAACTATGATATTGATGGCATCGTCTACAAGGTCGATGTGTTAAAACTCCAGCAGAGACTTGGTTTCGTCGCTAAGGCGCCTCGCTGGGCAATAGCTCGCAAGTTTCCCGCACAGGAGGAAATAACGCGGTTACTGGATGTCGAGTTTCAAGTAGGGCGAACGGGAGCGGTTACGCCGGTTGCGCGATTGGAGCCGGTGTTTGTCGGTGGTGTTACGGTCAGCAATGCCACATTACATAATGCTGATGAGATTGAGCGCTTGGGTATCTGTATTGGCGATTCGGTTATTATTCGCAGGGCAGGTGACGTCATTCCGCAGATTGCCAAGGTTGTGCTCGAGCGAAGGCCAGCGGATGCACAAGAGATTGTATTCCCTGAACATTGCCCTGTGTGCCAATCGCCGGTGAAACGCACCGAGGGTGAAGCGGTTGCGCGGTGCTCTGGAGGACTCTTCTGTGGCGCTCAAATTAAGCAGGCGATTAAGCATTTTGCTTCGCGTAAGGCTATGGATATTGATGGCTTGGGTGATAAGCTAGTTGATCTGCTTGTTGATCAAGAGATTATTTTTTCGGTTGCGGACCTCTATGAGATAAAGGCTGAGCAACTCGCTGGTCTTGAGCGTATGGCTGAGAAGTCTGCGGCTAATCTGGTGGCGGCGATTGAGAGCAGCAAGCAGACTAGTTTAGCCAAATTTTTATATTCTCTAGGTATTCGTGAAGTCGGCGAGACCACAGGTCAGACATTGGCCAATAGTTTCGGTTCCATAGAGGCAGTCATCCTAGCTTCAACTGAACAACTGTTGGAGGTTGAGGAAATAGGGCCCGTGGTTGCCAAGCATATTGTTAATTTTTTTCGCAATCCTGATAACCTTTCTATTATTCAGGCGCTTCGTGATGCGGGTGTCACTTGGCCCGATGTTGATCAACGTGCTCAGGCGTCGCAGCCTTTAAAAGGTCAGACTTGGGTGCTGACTGGTAGTCTGGATATTATGAGCCGCGCTGAGGCTAAAGATAGGCTTCAAGCTCTTGGTGCCAAAGTGTCCGGTTCTGTATCGGCTAAAACATCGCAGGTAGTGGCAGGGCCGGGCGCGGGATCGAAGTTGTCCAAAGCCGAGTCGCTACAGGTACCAGTGATGGATGAAGCTCAGTTTGTTGAATTTCTAGCCACCCAAGACTAACCGCAGACACTTTGTTTGAGTGTTGGCTGTGGCTGAGTCAATATTGGGCTAGAGGGTAACTCAAAGCGTATACTTTAGATGAATGACTGTTAGTTGGGAAAATCTGATCAACACTAAAAACAAAACTACTAAAAGACAGAGATCGACTTGGATAGCGTCCATGGTCGCTTGTTTTTTGTTTCTGTTGATGGCTATTAAGGTTTA
>JASLVT010000182.1 GCA_030741175.1 Porticoccaceae bacterium | reverse complement strand
CGATCTAATTAGTATGGGTACTAGCGAACCCTATAGAATGTTTACCAGTCGCGCGGAATATAGATTACTGTTGCGCGAAGATAATGCTGATTTGCGACTTACAGAAAAAGGTCGCGAGTTGGGATTGGTTAATGATGATCGATGGCAACAGTTTAATGACAAGCGGGAGGCTATAGAATTAGAGCGCCAGCGGCTCAAGCATACTTGGGTACAGCCCGGATCTCTTGTGGCCGAAAAACTGGCAGAGCATATCGAAAACAAATTGTCTCGCGAGTACAACCTATTTGAATTGCTAAAGAGACCAGAGCTAACTCACCAGATCATTTCCTCGCTTTACCCTGAGACAGGCAGCGACATTGACCAAACAGTTGCTGATCAGGTCGAAATAGATGCTAAATATTCAGGCTACATTGATCGCCAACAGCAAGAAATTGATCGTATGCATCGGCACGAGAATACATTGATTCCAGCTAATTTTGATTATCAGTCGATTAGTGGTCTGTCTAATGAAGTTAAACAGAAATTATCTGACGCCATGCCTGACACTTTAGCTCGCGCGGCTCGGATTCCGGGCGTTACGCCAGCGGCAATATCATTGCTACTGGTATCGTTAAAAAAACATGCCGCCTGATCCCAATACTGTAGATGGTGATGATGGGTCAAAGGTAGGGTTAAGCCGTTTGCTTGCTGGTTTGGAGGCAATGGGAATTGAGGCCAACGATAACCAAGTGACCTTGCTGTTGGCATATCTCAGGATGCTAGAACGATGGAATAAGGCGTATAACCTCACAGCTGTGCGCGATGGATTGCAAATGGTCAATTTGCATTTGTTGGATAGTTTATCTTTGCACCATCACCTTACCGAATCTAATAATATTATTGATGTCGGAACCGGGCCCGGTTTGCCAGGCATACCATTAGCTGTTATGAATCCTGACAAAAACTTCACTTTGCTAGATAGTAACGGTAAGAAAACGCGGTTTATCTTTCAAACAATTAACGAACTGAAATTAAGCAATGCTGTGGAGGTAAATACAAGAGTCGAGTTGTATCGTCCGCAGAAAAGGTTCGATACCATTGTGACCAGAGCTTTTAGTTCTCTCCCAGACATGTTGGAGAATTGTTGTCATTTAGCATCAGATCAATGTTATTTTATGGCTATGAAAGGGAAAAACCCTGAATCAGAGTTGAGCCTGATAAAGAAAGACTATAAGGTTTCTGACATATGTCGATTAACAGTACCAGGGGTCGATGGCGAACGGCATCTTGTAAAAATAAAAAATATCGCCAGTATCCATAATTAACGAAGGTATATGCATTGGTCCGAATACTATCAATCGCCAATCAGAAAGGTGGGGTCGGTAAAACGACAACTAGCGTCAATCTGTCCGCATCGCTTGCAGCCTATAAGCAGCGCGTGTTGTTGGTGGATATTGACCCTCAAGGCAATGCCACTATGGGTTCTGGGGTGAATAAAACCGAATGCGAACTAAGTGTTTACGATGTGTTGACTGAGAAGAAGGCGATAGAGGACGTTATTGTTACCGCTGAAAAAGGCAAGTATCACTTGTTACCCTCTAACGGTGATCTTGTTGCTGCCGAAGTAGAGCTAATGCAGGAGATTGGCCGCGAAAGCCGTTTGCGACATGCATTAAAAAGAGTAGCTGCAAATTACGACTATATTATTATTGACTGCCCCCCGTCATTGAATATGCTCACGGTGAATGCACTAGTCGCCAGCGATGGTGTAGTAATACCAATGCAATGTGAATACTACGCATTAGAAGGTTTGTCGGCTCTAAATAACACTATTCGCCAGATCGCCAAGTTGATCAATCCAAGGTTGCGTATTGAAGGTATCTTGCGCACCATGTACGACCCCAGAAGCAGTCTTACCAACGCGGTTTCCGCCCAATTGCGAAAATATTTTGGTGATAGAGTGTATCGTGTGAGCATTCCACGCAATGTGCGTTTAGCTGAGGCACCCAGTCATGGCATGCCAGCATTGGTCTATGATAGAAACTCCAAAGGATCGATCGCCTATCTGGCTTTGGCCAGCGAAATGCTGAAACAAGAAAAAGCAGAGCAAGCCAAACTACATGAAGCATCAGGAAGTTAGCAATATGACATCAAAAAGACAAAGTCTTGGGAAAGGGTTAGATGCATTACTAGGCTTAGATGAGGGAACGGATGCCGTATCTCTAGATGCTTTATCACCACATATTGATGGCTCTGGCACATCAAACCAAGATTCGGCCCTTCAAGAGTTGCCAGTTGAGTTTTTACAGCGCGGTGAATATCAACCGCGTAAAGATCTCAACCCAGATGCGCTGCAGGAGTTGGCCAACTCCATTGCTGTTCAAGGGGTCATACAACCCATAGTCGTGCGCCCTGTCGCAGACAGCCGCTACGAAATCATCGCGGGGGAACGCCGCTGGCGCGCAGCCCAACAGGCGGGACTCCACACGGTACCCGCTATCGTGCGCTCGGTGACTGATGAGGCCACCATAGCAATGGCACTTATTGAAAATATTCAGCGCGAAGACCTGAACGCTATGGAAGAAAGCCTAGCGTTAATTCGCCTACAAAATGAGTTTAAACTTACACAAAAACAAGTCGCGGAAGCGGTGGGCAAGTCACGATCAGCAGTAACTAACCTTATGCGACTTGCTTCCTTAGAAACACCGGTTCAACAGCAACTTGAGCGGGGTGAATTAGAGTTGGGCCATGCAAAATGCCTTCTGGCCCTTGAAGGCAATGAGCAAATTAACGCGGCTCGGAATGTTGCGGCCAATGGAATGACTGTTCGTCAAACTGAATCACTGGTCAAAACGCTATTAAACCCCAGCAACTCAAAAGGAAAAACCACAACTGACAATCCAGATATTGTTCGCCTTCAGGAAGACCTGTCTGAAAAGCTTGGTGCACAAGTTAATATCCAACACAGTGCTAAAGGTTCTGGTCGTCTAATCTTAAAGTACAACAGCGTTGATGAATTGGATGGAATTTTGGCGCACCTTAAATAGCACCTAAATTTGCGCTATTTTAACGATCAATAGCTAAAATATACCCCCTTTGCGCGGTTGAATATCCCCAACACTATACCTATAATGCCCGTCCGCTCAAGGTGGGTGCCAAAGACCTTGTTGCGGAATCGGAAATAAGGCAGAAACAGGTGGCCACAATATGACTACCATTTCTACACCGCCGCTCTATAAAGTCGCGTTGTACCAAACACTTATCCTTTTGATTGTTGGTGGGTTTTTGGTTGCAGAGAATGCCGTTTTAGCCATCTCCGTTTTAGTAGGAGGATTTATTCAAATAGGTCCCCAAGCTTGGTTTGCGCGTCAAGCTTTTAAATACACAGGTGCTACACAGGTCAACCAAATAGTGCGGGCGATGTACTGGGGAGAATCCGGCAAGATTGTCTTAACTGCGGCACTGTTTGTTACCTGCTTTGTTTTATGGGATCAGCTGAATTTTTTAGCTGTTTTCTGTGCTTTTATAGTGATGATCCCAGTGCAGTGGATAATTACGTTAAGAGTTTTGAGGTAGCAGCCTCATCTACTGTGCGGTGACCCAAAATGGTCCACAGTGAAACAAGACAGTTTTACTTGAAACAACAATT
>JASLVT010000181.1 GCA_030741175.1 Porticoccaceae bacterium | reverse complement strand
CACTAGCACCCGCATGACCCACGCAGGTACCCTCAGTAACGATCAAGCCGACTCCGCCCTCAGCGCGACGACGGTAATAATCGACAACATTGTCACCGGGTATATTGTCATTAGGAGAAAAGTTGCGTGTCATTGGCGCCATGACAATGCGGTTTTTTAACTGCAGAGGACCCAACTGAAATGGCTTGAATAGAGCATTACTCATGGATATCTCGTTATTATGTTATAAAAATAAAATCTGTATTAAGGCGCTGGTTAAAGCCAACCCCAACGCCACCAGCACTCGGGGTGAACCCAGAAGCAGGGTCGTTGTTGCCGGAAAAGCTAGAGTCTTTTCTAACGCCGCAAGTTTGTCAGCATGATGTTCACTACCAAATGTCTGTAAAAATACCTCAGCACAATCCCGACGACTGCGGTAACGCACTATGGCACCCATAGTCCAGTTGTCCGCCTGATCGCAATGCAGGTTCTCCATATTTTTTGCTTTGGCTCGAGCCATAAAAAATGGATGCCCCCCTCTTTTAAACATGGCCGCCATAAATATTTTGAAGTAATTCTGCAATAGAGCAGCCGATTCTGACTTGGGTGACTTTAGCTCCAACAGGTTGATCATAAACCATTCGCGGCCATCATCATTTGTTAAAAAATGACGCAGATTAGTCAACTTATTTTCAGGGAGATTCATGGCTTCAAAGCGTTGCATATATTGCTCAGCCTCTGCACTCGACAGCTTGCCTTTTATACCCACATACCACAGCCAAAATAGTGCATATAGACAGAGCGTGACAACCCATAGACTCGTTGCTGTTAACATGTGCATTCTCCTTCAAAGCATTGTCTCGATAGGCGTTAATATATTGACATAATAAATGCCAACATATCATACTACCCTAGCGCTTAAGTGCAACTACTTTATCTATTACAGCTAGCGTTTGCACGGCAATTAGCGGATGTTGGGTCACCAAAAATAGGAACTTACAATGTCAGAGCAACAACTTGGGAATAGCGCCAGTCTACCAGCGGAAATGGGCGATATATCACTCCAATCAAATTGGCATAACCTAGGCGGTCATGCTTGCGGAGAAATTATGCAGCTTGCTACGCGTAATACTTGGTTAAGTCATGAACCCTTAACGACAGAGCAATATGAGCAGCTCAAGCTGCCAGAGGGGTTTGTTAAATCTGGCTATGGTACTGGCGCTATGGATTTAGCCTATTTCCGACGCTCACCGGATGCGCCGAACGATGGTCCTATACAAAGCATGCAGATTGAGGGGCATCTTTTCATGTATGTGGCCCGTCCAGAAAAAATAGAAAAAGCACCAGATGGTGGTCATTACCAAGGCTTAAAAATTATTCAAGTAAATAAGCATCACAACCTACTGTTTAAAGCAGGCCGCACAGTGGAGGTCATTAGTTGCCCCGATGCCATGGACTATATCTCTGTCATCGCCAGTGGATCCATTGGCTTCACTGAATCACAGCAAGACACCAAACGTCACCTACCCAAGAACTGGACATCAAGGGAGATCACCCTTGAGACTGATTTACTGGTGGAACTTCCCTGCCCCACCAGAGCGCTATTTTTTAACAATGGCGAATCATTTCAGGGGCCAATCAATTTGGATATGTAGTTGGCCCCCGCAATTACCATTAATCTCTTGGCGGCAAGCCGTGGACCATGGTTAAGAACTCCATATGCGTACCTGCACGCCGGAATTCGCTGAGTGCCTGATAGTCTGCATCAGCCCACCAGTCTTTTGCTGCCTGCTCCGATGGAAAACTAAAAATAATCATTCGGCCATCTCTAGGCGCCACACCTTCAAGATTTGTCACATTGTCATCATAGGTGAGGAACGAACCACCATATTTTTTGAGTAGCGGGAAGAACCCCTTTTCATACTTGCGGTATTCGTCTGCGTCGGTGACTTTTAGGTTTACAACCATATACACGGGAATGGTAGCCATAGTATGCGCCTCTTTCTTTTAAGTTATTATGTAAATCAATTAATGTTATCAATACCGCTGACCCAGTCGGCAATCGCATGACCAATCTCAACTGGAGAATCCTCTTGGATAAAATGTGCACCGACTACTGAAACTTCAGTTTGATTGGGCCAACTGCGACAAAACTCTCTCGGCTTGCCGGTTAAAATCGAACCGGGTTCTGCATTGATAAATAATTTAGGTATCGAGTTAGTCGCCATCCATTGAGCGTAGCTACTAACCAAGGCGACCATCTCAGCCGGTTCAGAGTCTATTGGAATTTGTCGCGGCCAGTTTAAAGTAGGCTGGCGGTCTTCTGGATGCTCAGTACCGCGCCGATAATACGCCATCTCTTGCTCGGTCAGCTCTCTTATTACTGAATTGGGTAATACCTGTTCAATAAACATATTACGCTGAAGAATCATATCCTCACCCTTTTCAGAGCGAAATCCCTTGAAAATACCTCTAGCTTGTTCCGGCCAATCATCCCATGACAGTGGACAAACTATACCCTCCATATAGGCGATACCACGCACGGCAGATGCATGCTGCTGCGCCCAATAAAAACCTAACGCACTACCCCAATCATGCACCACTAGTGTGACATTTTGATCTGCGCCAATGGAGGCTAATAATCCAGCCAAATAATCATAAGCCACCTGAAAAGAGTAACGCTCTGGTCCATCAGAAACAGGGAGCTTCTCAGAGTCTCCTTGACCGATAAGATCTGGCGCTATCACTCGCCCGAGACCTTCCAATTGCGGAATGACATTGCGCCATAGGTAAGAGGACGTTGGATTCCCATGTAATAGAACTATTGGATCACCACTTCCCTCCTCAATGTAGGTAATCTTTTTGCCCATGACCGACTGGACTCTTTTTTTGTATTTCATTTCTCCAGAAATCATCACCATTTCGATATACTCAATATTGCGGACTAAGGTTTTTTATTGTCATAATAGATGCCATAATATTTCAATCATACCGGCATCGACCTTACACAAAAATTATTAAAGCTATACATCATACTAGGGGCAATCAATGAATGTGACCATCGAGTTTTTTCGTACGATCTGGAATTTTCTTCAGGCGGCGCCCACATTACTACGATTTAAACCCCCTGCTGATACTGATAAAACGTCATTGGGGCTTTTGTTTCAACAGACTGCAGCCAAATACCCCACCAAATCAGCCATAATTTGTGAGGGCACGGAACTCAACTGGTCTGAGTTTAATGCGTTGACCAACCAATTCGCCCATAGCCTCAAAAATCAAGGTGTAACTCGTGGCGACTGCGTATCTGTACTGATCGAAAACCGCATCGAATTACTCTGCAGCATTTTTGCTCTTGCTAAAATTGGCGCGACTGCCGGTCTGATAAATACAGGTTTGACCGATCGGCCTTTGGCGCATTGTATCAGCAGCATCGACTCAAAAAAATGTCTAGTCGGCCAAGAATTATTAGCTCAGGTGACGGCAGTTAAAACACAGATCGACTTAAACGACGAGGACTATCTCTGGGTCAATGACTCACTTATCAATGCAGCCGCGCCAAGCTGGGCTACAGACTTTAGCGCCACGCTCAGTGAGATGCCCTGTGATAATTTACCTGAAACTGAAGAAATTATTGCAGGTGAAATCGCACTGTATATCTTCACCTCTGGGACTAC
>JASLVT010000180.1 GCA_030741175.1 Porticoccaceae bacterium | reverse complement strand
TTTTTTGTCGTTATTGTAGAAAAAAGCGGCATCGGCGAGTCTAGGGCGAATCACTCGTTCATTGCCATCGATAACCTGAGCTGGATCACCGCTCTCTATGTTGGCAACGGTGATAAATGCTGATAGCAGCTGCTTATTTGCATCTACTATATGAAAGTATTTCTGGTGCTCTTTCATTGAAGAAATCAGTGCTTGGGCGGGAACTGCTAAAAAGTGGTCATCGAAGCGCCCCATCAGTGGCACCGGCCATTCATTGAGTGCGCTAACCTCATTGAGCAAATCGTCATCAATCACTGCTTCACCATTGATTGACGCCGCCAACTCAATCGCGCCGGCACGGATAATTTCCCGACGCTTGGCGAAGTCGACAATAACCTTGGCCTGATAAAGCTGCTCAGCATAACTATCAGGTGACTTGATAACCACTTCGCCCTGACTATGAAAACGGTGGCCGCGGCTACTGTTACTCGATGTCAGCCCTAGAATCTGCTCTTTGTGGACAACGCCATCAAATAACAACACCGCCCATTGCACTGGCCGAACAAACTCTTCCTTACTGCTACCCCAGCGCATACGTTTTGGTATGGGCAACGCAGACAGCGACTGATTGATCACAGGAGCGAGTAAATCACCGGTAGGAAGGCCGGCTTCAACACGCCGCACGCACAATTTATCCTGCTGTCCGTCATTGTCGATATGCTCACTGAGTTGGTTCAGTTCAATACCGTTTTTATCAGCAAAGGCTTGCGCTGCCTTGGTGGGTTGCCCGTCGGCATCAAAAGCCACTTTAATTGGAGGACCCCAGACAACGATTTCGGCGTCGGGAGTTTGCGTATCAAGGTCTTTAATGACTATTGCCAAGCGTCTCGGTGCGGCATAAGAACGCACTTCTCCAAAATCTAAATTGGCGGCCTTGAAGCCATCAACAACACCAGATGTAAAAGCATTTGATAAGGGTAGCAATGCCTTGGGAGGAAGCTCTTCGGTGCCTAACTCAATTAGAAAATCACCCTTCATTTTGAGTCTCCCTGATGTTTGGCAATGACCTCAGCGGCAATGGATTCATCCGCTAACGGAAAACCCTCAGCAAGTCGCGATTCAAAGTATCCCTGAGCAACGCCACGCGCCAAAGTTCTCACTCTCAGAATATACCGCTGGCGCTCAGTGACGGAGATTGCTTTACGGGCATCAAGTAAATTAAAGGTGTGGGATGCTTTCATCACCATTTCATAGGCAGGAAGCGGAAGCTTCTCGGCAATTAAATGTTCAGCATCTTTCTCATACTGATCGAAAGCGCTAAAAAGGAAATCTACATCGGCATGTTCGAAATTAAATGTAGACATTTCCCGTTCGTTCTGCAGAAACACGTCACCATAGCTTACATCGCCCTGCGGGCCATGCGCCCAGACTAAATCGTAGATACTATCAACAGCCTGCAAGTACATGGCAATGCGCTCGAGACCATAAGTTATTTCTCCGGTGACAGGATAACACTCGAGGCCACCTACCTGCTGGAAATAGGTAAATTGAGAGACCTCCATACCATTCAGCCAAACTTCCCAGCCAAGACCCCAGGCACCGAGTGTGGGTGATTCCCAATTGTCCTCAACAAAACGTACATCATGGATTGTTGTATCAATACCGAGATGTTCGAGAGAGCCAAGATAGAGTTCTTGAAAATCTGCCGGCGAGGGCTTCATTACCACTTGGAATTGGTAATAGTGCTGTAGTCGGTTGGGGTTTTCTCCATAACGTCCATCAGTGGGCCTTCTGGAAGGTTGCACGTACGCAGCATTCCATACCTCGGGCCCAATCGAACGTAAAAAGGTCGCCGGGTGGAAGGTGCCAGCGCCCACTTCCATGTCCAGCGGCTGCATAACCACGCAGCCTTTATCTGCCCAATATTGTTGAAGTCTTGCTATCAGTTCCTGAAAAGTATCAGGAGCAGCATGGAGTTTGCCCACAAATATCACCTACAACTTTCTAATGCGAATCAAAGAAGGCGCAATTATAAACCCCAATAACCAGAAAGATAGGGGATTACATGGCTAAAACTAGGATTTAGTGGCCTTAAGCCGTATGGAAAGGGATATAATGCCACTTGGAAAAGATTAGTAATTATCAAAGGAGTTTTAAATGGCGCATGTTAGGCGCGGTGAAAAGGTTCGCAAAGCTGTTTTTCCGGTGGCTGGTATGGGTAGTCGGTTTTTGCCGGCAACCAAAGCAAGCCCCAAAGAAATGATGCCGGTAGTCGACAAGCCGCTAATTCAGTATGCGGTTGAGGAAGCTGTTGAAGCGGGTATCACCGAAATGATTTTCATCACTGGGCGTGCAAAACGCGCTATCGCAGACCATTTTGACAAAGCTTATGAGCTCGAGCATCAACTAGAACAGCGTGGTAAAAAAGAGTTATTGGCGATTGCGCAGAATGTTGTACCCAAAGGTGTTAGTTGCACTTATATCCGCCAAACCGAGGCATTAGGACTGGGTCATGCGGTATCCACTGCCGCCCATTTGGTGGGTGATGAGCCCTTTGCGGTATTGCTCGCTGATGATTTGATTCATCACGGCAAAGGCGCGGTCAAACAAATGGTAGAAATCTACGAATTTTACAAAAGCTCTGTCATTGCTGTGCAAAAAGTACCGGGCCCAGAAATTTCGTCCTATGGTGTAATCAGTGGCAAAAAACAGACCGACCGTGTTCATTTGCTTGATCAAATTGTCGAGAAACCTGCGCTCGAAGATGCGCCCTCTGATATGGGTGTGACAGGTCGTTATATTTTCACGCCACAAATTTTTGCCCATCTCGCGGCGCTCAAACCCGGTGCTGGTGGTGAGTATCAATTAACTGACGCTATTCAGACATTACTCACTGACGAGCAGGTGCTGGCGTATGAATATGAAGGCACCCGCTATGACTGTGGTAGCAAAATGGGTTTGTTGAAAGCCAACATTGAATTAGGCCTGCAGCACCATGAGATTGGTAGTGAACTGCAGGATTATCTGAAAAACGATTTGCTGACCAAGTTGTGATTCAACAATGTATGTCAAAACCATTTGGGTCCGCTATGGCCTGTCCAGACAGGCTAGGGTAGATTTGTGAGATAACCATTTGCCTACCACTAGATTATCTAATTTCTATGTACATCAAGAGCCATCGTGGCGCGCGCTGATATCTCACTCGGATCGTCGCGTGCCGGCACAATGGCGTGACTGGCTGTTAGATAAAGGCTCATTAACTCAGCGCTTAATTGATGCCAGTGATAATAGGTTGACCGTGCGGATTCTCAGTCAACGGATTGATGTACCGAAGTTTACAGAGCAACGCGCACTTAGTTTGCCGCCTAGGCGTTTAGCTATGATTCGCGAAGTGGTTCTGATGGCAGATTCAATCCCTTGGGTTTATGCTCGAAGCATTATTCCTCTTACCACGCTAACCGGTCGCTTACGCAAATTGCGCCATCTTGATAATCGGCCATTGGGGGCGCTGTTATTCAATGACCCTAGTATGACCAGAGAGGAAGTAGAAGTGGCTTGTTTCACCAAAAGTAATACAAGGTTGCCAGCCGACTTGGGAGATATACAGAGGCCGATTTGGGGGCGTCGATCAGTCTTTCGTCTAGATGCCAAGCCATTGTTAGTCAGCGAGATCTTTCTGCCTG
>JASLVT010000017.1 GCA_030741175.1 Porticoccaceae bacterium | reverse complement strand
ACAGGCTAACATGGCATAGGCGGCTTCAGGAATCATCGGCATATAGATACAGACCCGATCCCCCTTTTTCACACCACGATCACGCAGTACATTGCCTAGCCGCGACACCTGCTCATGCAATTCAGCATAGGTGATCTTTTTATCATCACTAGGCTCATCCCCCTCCCAAATCAGTGCAGTTTGATCTGCGCGGCTGACCAAATGGCGGTCGATACAGTTCACTGCAACATTGAGTTTTCCTCCGCCGAACCAAGCGGCTTCCCCTCTGGAAAAATCGTAATTACAGATAGTCTGCCAAGGAGTATCCCAAGTTAAGAATTCTGTTGCCTGCTCAGCCCAAAAGCGCTCAGGCTGATTTATAGACTGCTGATACATCTGTTGATATTTTTCTTGATTGATCCAGGCACGTTCCTGCCAATGCGCAGGAACAGGATGGGAGGAAAACTCAGTCATGGCAAACACCTAATTGTTATATTTGATAATTAATTGTAATCAAATAACAGACGCTATTTGATTTAACTAGGTTTTCTCAAGCCTTATATTGCTTGTGACAAAGCAGTTTCAGTAATAGCCGGCGAAAAGCCTAATTATCGTTTTTATATCGGGTTGGCTTAAGACTATTTTTAATTTTTTCTAAATGCGGTAGAAAATCTGGGCCACGCCTTAGGGTAACACCTGTTGCTAATACATCGAGGATTACCAAATGGACTATCCGCGAGGCCATCGGCATATATTCATCGGTGTTCTCAGGCACATCAACATCTAGAGTCACGGTACACATCTCAGCCAGTGGAGAGTCTACTACAGTTAAACCTATCACTGTAGACCCATTGCGCCGGGCGATTTCTGCAACCTCTACTACCTCTTTGGTGCGACCAGTATGAGAAATTACAAAAAAGACATCTCCGGTACCACCAGTCGACGCCAACATCCGCTGCATCAATACATCGTCATGACTGGATACCGGGAGATTAAAGCGAAAGAATTTATTCTCTGCATCGCGGGCGACTGATCCTGAGGCGCCCAGCCCAAAAAAGTAAATTCGTTTGGCCTGTATAAGCTTGTCTACAACCTGATTAACTCGCGTGTGGCTAATCTTGTCACGCACCAAAGCCAGCGTATTGATAGTGCTATCAATAATCTTTGGCGTATAACTAGCCACATCATCATCTGGATCCACATTGCGATTGACAAAGCGAATACCACTCGCCAGAGACTTGGCTAGCCTCAATTTAAAGTCGGGAAAGCCTGTGGCATTAAAACGCTTACAAAAGCGGTTGACGCTGGGCTCACTGACATGGGCTTTTTTAGCTAGGGTGGCAATGCTCGACTGAGTCGCAGCATCGGGATCAGATAGAATAACCTGCGCAACTTTGGTCTCTGATTTATTTAAATTGGGTAATGCATCAGTGATCACATTGATCAAATTTTGACTTTGCATAAAGCTCAAACCCTCAATTCGGAAGTAACTTACGTAATTCCGTTAAATTATTGTTTTATTTTAGATTTTTCGCGGATAAAAATCTGCAAAAACTCCCTTTTCGTAAGATTATTTCATTCAAATCTCATAAAGAGTAAAAAATCAGCAAAAATAAGTAATTTTACGTAAAGTTAAGCCATTTATTTTGCTATAAATCCAATATAATCTTATAATTTACGTAATTTTACTACATTTAAGAAGGCGCAGGCATATGTATAAGATAGCGATAAACGGTTTTGGCCGTATTGGGCGCAATATTGTAAGAGCACTCTATGAGCGTCCCGATCTTCAAGACAAAATCCAAATCGTTGCCATCAATGATCTTGGCGATGTGAAGATTAGCGCCCATCTGTTGCAATTCGATACCGTTCATGGTCGTTTCAACCAAGATGTTGAAATCAATGAAAACTCACTCAAAATTAATGGTGACAGTATTCAGTGGTTCTGCGAGCGTGACCCCGCCAATATCCCCTGGGGTGATTTAAATGTTGACCTTGTCTGTGAATGTACCGGCGTATTTACCAGCCGGGAGAAAGCTGCACTGCACATTGCTGGTGGTGCCAAGAAAGTACTAATTTCTGCACCTGGCTCGAACGTTGATGCCACCATTGTATATGGCATCAATGACAACATTCTCACCCAAGAGCATCAAATAGTATCCAATGCCTCATGCACCACAAACTGTCTAGCGCCGCTAGTAAAACCCCTGCATGAGTCTATGGGTATAGTCTCTGGATATATGACCACTGTGCACGCCTACACCAATGATCAGCAATTGAGCGATGTATATCATTCTGATGTTTATCGAGCGCGTTCCGCAACACAGTCTATGATCCCAACAAAAACTGGTGCTGCGGCCGCTATTGCCGATGTACTGCCAGAGTTGGCAGGCAAGCTTGATGGGCTCGCCGTGCGCGTCCCCACCATCAATGTGTCATTGGTAGATCTGACTTTTAATGCCAGCCGAGAAACCTCCGTTAATGAAGTCAATCAGGTTTTAAAACAGGCAGCAGACAATGAACTTAGCGAAGTACTAAGTTACTCCGATCAACCACTAGTTTCGGCGGACTACAACCATATCCCCTTCTCTAGTAATTTTGACTCACTGCAAACCCGAGTGAATGGCTCATTGGTCAAAGTAATGGCCTGGTACGACAATGAATGGGGTTTTTCTAATCGCATGCTAGACAACAGTATTGCGCTGTTGTCCGCGGAGTCTTAATTGTATGCCGAGAAGAACCAAAATTCTGGCAACTCTAGGTCCTGACAGTAGTGATACTGAGAGCATAAGGCGGCTTATTGTTGCAGGAGTTAATGTGTTTCGACTTAACTTCTCACATGGCAGTGCTGAAGAGCATAGTCAGCGAGCGCATACTATTCGCAATATCAGTAAATCACTCAAAACGCCTGTGGGTATTCTGTGTGATATGCAGGGTCCCAAGATCCGTATTGGCAGCTTCAGTGAAGACAAAAAGATTAGTCTTAAAGAGGGTGATAAATTTACCCTTGATAGCCAATGCCATCCCGAGCAAGGTGATGAAAAATCAGTGTTTATCGCCGCAGAGCTTCTCGAAGACATCGAGCAAGATAATATATTGCTTCTAGACGACGGCCGACTAACTCTGCAAGTGAGCGTCAAAACCGATCATGCGGTGGACTGCGTCGTCACCCAAGGTGGTATCTTGTCGAGCAAAAAAGGGGTTAATAAATTTGGCGGCGGACTATCAGCCAATGCCCTGACAGACAAAGATAAGGCCGATATTAAAACTGCAGCAGCACTGAATACAGATTACTTGGCGATTTCCTTTGTACGATCGAAGGAAGATGTCGAGGAGACTAGACGTCTTCTCGAAAATGCGGGTAGCGGCGCCCATATTATTGCCAAAATCGAACGTGCTGAAGCCATCACAGAAGATTTCTTGCCCGGCATTATCGACAGTGCCGACGGCGTGATGGTCGCCCGTGGTGATCTCGGCGTCGAGATTGGTGACGCCAACTTAGTCGCTGTACAAAAACAATTGATTGAGGCTGCGAACACCGCCAATAAAGTCGTTATCACGGCGACGCAGATGATGGAATCAATGATAAGTGCGCCCACTCCTACTCGCGCTGAAGTATTCGATGTAGCCAATGCCGTGCTCGATGGCACAGATGCAGTGATGCTATCGGCAGAGACCGCGGTCGGTAAATACCCAGTAGAAACTGTTAAAGCCATGGCCCGAGTGATTGAGGGTGCAGAAAAACATCCACTAGCACAGCGTTCCAAACACAGGATGCATCAAACCTTTCAGCGTATTGATGAATCTTTAGCATTGTCGGCGATGTATGTGGCTAATCATTTACAAGGTGTTAAAGCCGTTATATGCATGACTGAGACCGGATTTACTCCATTGTTAATGTCCAGAATCACTTCATCTCTGCCCATCTATGCCATGGCAGAGAAGCCGGGTACCTGTGAAATTACCGCGCTCTATAAAGGCGTAGTACCAGTGCCATTTGATGCCTCCAATCTGGACCCATCGGATGTCAATCACTGCGCTGTAGAGAAATTGCGTGAATATGGGGCCGTCACCCATGGAGACCTTGTACTGATCACCAAAGGTGACTTCGTCAATGTTCACGGTGGCACTAATACATTAAAAATTGTTCGAGTGGGCGACGTTATTCGCTAGCTTGAAAAACCGTCTCTTCCCAGGCCATGGATGGCCGACTTAGATATCTGAAAGAACCTTACTTTGCCCAATAAATCTTAAGCGGCGCAATCTGCTGATTCAAAACAGCACGAATAGGCAATTCAGCAACGTCATCACCCTCACGGGCAGCCTTCAAGACCGTCTGCTTACCAGCACCACTGATATGGATAACAACCTGTTGAGTATCAAGCAGTCGTGGCAATGTCATGCTGATGCGCTGATGAGGTGCCTCTGGTGGCGTCACCGCAATGGCTGTTCTACCGGAGTTCATATCCAGACCCAGAGCCAATGTTTCCGCTTCAGGGAATAATGATGCAGTGTGACCATCATCGCCCATGCCCAGTATCACCACTGTAAATTGCCCAACAGCTGCAAGGGACTGTTCTAAATCGGCTTCACCATCTAAAGCATCAGCGGCCGCATTTTTGGCGGCGATAAAGTTTGCCTTAACAGCATTGTTTATCAGTAAGTTCTCACGCACCAATTTTTCGTTACTGTCTTTATGTTGGTTATCAACCCAACGCTCATCGGCGAGGGCAACAGTCACTGCACTCCAATCTAAATCCTGCTGTGACAGCAAATGGAAAAAGCCCATCGGTGTACGACCACCGGAGACTACTAATGATGCTGAGCCGCTAGCATTGATATCCGCTTGCAATGATTCAGCCACCTGTTCCGCCAAAGCAATATCCAATGCGGAGGTATTTTCAAACTCTAGGATTTCCATATTTAGTCCTCATGCCAACTGCGGTTATCACTCTCAATTAAAATCTCGGCTTTTGATGGGCCCCAAGAGCCAGCACTATAGGACTTGGTGCCGACCTTTTTATCTGCCCATGCATCCAACAACGCATCACACCAACGCCAGGAGGCCTCGATTTCATCACGGCTGACAAACAACCACTGATCACCTTTAATCACCTCAAGCAACAGCCGCTCATAGGCATCCGGAATTCTTGAATCACCTGCGGCGTCATAGAAATCCAGATTGAGTGTGCGCTTCTCAACACCCATACGCTGTTTGAGACTCTGCTTCTTGGATACCATCTCCAACTGGATACCCTCATTGGGCTGTAAGTTGATCACAAGGCGATTATTAGCCTCATCATTGGTTTCAGGGAAAAGAGAATGGGGATTATCTTTGTAGGTAATGACCACCTGTGTGACTTTATCTTTCATGCGCTTACCCGTACGCAGATAAAATGGCACACCATTCCAACGCCAATTATCGACATACACTTTGAGAGCAACAAAGGTTTCATTATTACTGCTATCGCCAGAACAACCGTCCTCCTCCATGTAGCCAACAACGGGCTCACCGGCAATCCAGCCTGCGGCATACTGTCCACGCACAGCTTGATCAACCACATTTTCTGGCGCTATGGGGCTGAGAGCTCGAAGCAACTTCACTTTCTCGGCTCGAATTTCATCTGCCTCCAGTGAATTTGGTGGTTCCATAGCCACCATACATAGCAACTGCAGCAAATGATTTTGCACCATATCACGCAACTGCCCAACCTTATCATAATAGGACCAACGACCCTCGATACCCACAGTCTCTGCTGCAGTAATCTGAACATGATCAATACAGCTGTTATCCCACTGAGAGTTAATCATGCGATTAGCAAACCGCAGTGCTAATAGGTTCTGGACCGTTTCTTTACCTAAATAATGGTCAATACGATAAATATTGCGCTCTGGGAAATAGCGTCCAACCGTATCATTCACCTCTTGTGAACTTTTGAGATCATGGCCGATCGGCTTTTCGAGCACAATGCGTGCTGTTTTGTTTATACAACCTGCCTCATCCAAGTGCTTGCAGATGGAACCAAAAATACTCGGCGGCGTTGCCATGTAGAACACCATAGTGCGCTTATCCAGAGACCAGTCTTTCAAAGCGGAGAACTGTTTTTTCTGTGCAAAATCAATGCGGATATACTGCAAACGATGGCTAAATCTACTCCATACTGCCTCGTCCCAATCGGCCTCATTAACATAGGTCTGCAATAATGCTTGGGTCTGTTCAATAAAAGCGATGGTATCAATATCTTCTCGCGCTACACCGGCAATTCGCACACTGTCAGCCAATAAGCCCGCTTTATCCAAATGGTAAAGCGCAGGAAAAAGCTTGCGTTTGGACAGGTCGCCTCGGGCGCCAAAGATAACCAAATCAATATTATTGCTCATTATTAACCTCAGTAGTTTTCTACTATGTTCGTCCTGCGCTCTTACTCAGCAGTCAGCCCACAGGCTTCGCGCGCCAATGTTTCAATTTCAGACCAACGCTGCTCATTGATCAGCTTTGTCTGCGCAATCCAGGAACCCCCAACACATAATACATTTGGAAGCGCCAAATATTCCATGGCATTGTGTAAGCCAATGCCACCAGTCGGACAAAAGCCGATATCACCGAAAGGACCAGCCATCGCTTTTAACACTGCGGGTCCACCAGCGGCTTCTGCAGGGAAAAACTTAAAGTTGCGATAACCATACTCCATACCACGCATCAACTCGCTTACTGATGAGATCCCGGGTAAAAATGGTATATCCGAACGCTCTCCCGCTTGCAGGAGGTTTTCAGTAGCGCCGGGAGAAATCATAAACTGGCAACCCAAATCCTCCGATAACTTTATCTGTTGCTCGGTACAAACCGTGCCAGTGCCAACGATGGCCTCAGGGACATGTTTGACAATTTGACGAATACCCTCGACAGCGGCTTCAGTGCGAAGGGTCACCTCAAGCACCTTAATGCCACCAGCCACCAACGCCTCTGCCAGTGGCACAGCATCCTCGACTCGGTCTAAAGTAATAACAGGAATAACCGAATGACCGGTCAATAAATTTCGCACGTACAACTCCTTAAATTTGCTGTAGCTTCTTCGCCGCACCCAAAAGACCGAGATTACTGCGAACCACTATAAAGACGGGTATCGGCTGTAAATAACTGACAAAGCGACCCTTGTCTTCAAACTTACTGCGAAAACCACTATTGATAAAAAATTCTTGAAAACGCGGAATTACGCCACCCGCAATGTAAATACCACCTTTGGCACCAAGTGTTAAAGCCAGATTCCCCGCGGCCGAGCCCATACCTTCACAGAACATCTGCAAGGTCTGTAATGCTCGACTATCAGTACTGGCCAGTGCCGCTGACACAACTTCAGCCGGCGTAGAAAATTGTGCTTCAACTGCATCAATGGAACACAGCGCAGTGTAAATATTTAAAATACCCTTGCCCGACAGTAAACGCTCTAGAGATACGCGGCCATAACGATCACGCAAACAATTAACCACCGCGCTCTGAACATCATCAATTGGTGCGTAGTCAGCATGACCGCCCTCGGTATCAACAACATGATAACCCTTTGAGTGCTGTATCAGACCCGCTACACCAAGGCCTGTGCCAGCGCCTAAAATACCAATGGGCTTTGTCTGAATGGCATCACCACCGCCAACTTTAACTAAATCACTGTCATCCAACTCAGTAATCCCATGAGCTACCGCTTCAAAATCATTGATCACCGAAAGCGTCTCACAACCCAAAAGTTGTTTTAGCTGGGTCTTAGTAAATTGCCAATGGCTGTTGGTAAAGGTAATCTCCTCGTTATCAGCTGGGCAGGCCACAGCAAAACATACATTGGTTGGCTTGCTGCTCCAGCCAGTCGCTGTAGCAATCTCCTCAAGCAATCCACCAATTAAGTCCGCAAATTGTGGGTACTCCTCAACGGAATGATGAAATTCAAACTCACTCTCCAAACTACCATCATCTAAAAGTGCAGAAAACCGTGCATTAGTGCCGCCAATATCCGCTACCAAATTCCATTTTTCAGCCATCGATTATTCTCCAGAAAACAGGAATGATGCGCCCTGCTCAGCATTACTGATATTGTCACGGTTGATGGCAAACAGCTCTCGTCCGCAGCCTCTCTGTCCAACATTGGGCTGTGGTGCTGCTTCTCGCGCCTCGAGCTCAGCCTGATCACCAACAAACATCAGCTCACCGGTTACCGCATTGACACGCAACATATCGCCGTCGCGAACCTTACTTAACAAACCGCCACTGGCCGCTTCAGGCACAATATGGATGGCAGCTGGAACCTTGCCGGAGGCACCGGACATACGCCCATCGGTGACCAGCGCGACCTTATGACCTTTGTCCTGCAACGTCCCCAAAAATGGCGTTAGTTTATGTAATTCGGGCATTCCCAATGCCTTGGGGCCCTGGTAACGAACCACCACCACACAGTCCCTATCAAGTGAACCAGACTTAAATAAAGGTTCCAAATCATCCTGCGCATCAATAACCACAGCGGGTGCCTCAACAATTTGATTTTCCAGAGCCACTGCAGACACTTTAATAACACCGCGACCGAGATTACCGCTCATTAGCCGCAATCCGCCCTCATCGGAGAATGCCTTATCAACTGTGGTCAATACATCCATATCCAATGGCTGTTGCGGAGACTCATGCCAGACAACCTTGTTGTCCTCATTTAATCGCGGCTCCTGAGTGAAATCAGCAAAACTATCGCCCCAAGAGGTCTTGGCATCAGCATGCATAAAGCCAGCATCGAGCAATTGCCGGAATAGGCAGCTGGTTCCGCCCGCCGCATGAAAATGATTTACATCCGCCTGACCATTGGGATATACCCGCGCCAACAGCGGTACTGCGGCACTGAGCTCAGATATATCATCCCAATTGAGAATAATGCCCGCCGCTCGAGCAATAGCCACCAAATGCATCGTATGGTTTGTGGAGCCGCCAGAGGCCAAAAGAGCAACCGTACCGTTGACTATAGATCGCGCGTCTACGATCTCGCCAACAGGCCGATAGTCTTTACCTAGCGCGGTTATCCGCGCTAACTGATAACCAGCCTCGGCAGTTAATTTGTCACGCAAAGGGTTGTCTGGATTGACAAAAGAGCTACCTGGCATCTGTAGTCCCATCGCCTCAAGTACCATTTGGTTACTGTTAGCGGTGCCGTAAAAAGTACAGGTGCCATGACTGTGATAGGAATCGGACTCGGCCTGAAGAAGCTCATCGCGACCAATTTTTCCCTCAGCATAAAGCTGGCGAATACGCTGCTTTTCTTTATTGGGAAGGCCCGACTCCATCGGACCTGCGGGGACAAATAATGCCGGCAGATAACCAAAACTAAGCACACCCATAACCAAACCGGGAACAATCTTGTCGCAGATACCCAGGGCCAAGACCCCATCAAACATCTGATGGGATAGCGACATCGCTGTGCACTGAGCGATCAAATCGCGACTTAGCAAGCTCAGCTCCATACCATCCTGACCCTGAGTCACCCCATCACACATGGCCGGCACACCACCAGCCACTTGCGCCGTGCAGCCAATCTCACGCATTGCCTGTTTAAGCTTATCAGGATAGGTCGCATAGGGCTGATGGGCAGATAGCATATCGTTATAGGAGGTAACGATAGCCATATTGCCCGCCTCCATCATACGCAGGCTATTTTTATCGTCCTCACCGCAGGCGGCAAAGCCATGCGCTAGATTGCCGCAGCTCAATTTACCGCGCTTTGGGCGATTATTGTAATCTTCTGCAATTTGACGTAAATAATCATCACGCAAACTCGCACTGCGCTCTATAATGCGCTGCGTTACAGCGGCAACTTGGGGATTAATCTGACCCATAATGGCTCCGAAGTAGTCGATGGCTAATTGTAACAAAATTACATAAATTGACCATAATTAATCGATAAATCCGGCAAATATTGTAATTTAATTACATTTAGTTTAATAAACGAGCATTAAGTAATAGACTTAATTTTACGCGTTAAGCAATCAGTCTCAAACAGGAATTAACCGACAGATGACCCCCAAACATTACTCACCCGCATCTTCTCCCGCTTGGTTGGCACTCCAAACAGCGGCCAATAACGCCAAAAACATTAATATGGCTGAACTATTCGTCGCGCATCCCCAGCGAGCGGATCAGTTTTCACTGCATGTTGGTGAGTTATATCTGGATTTTTCCAAAAATTTATTTGATGACAGCATCTGGACAGAACTACTGGCACTAGCAGAACAATCGCCACTGCAGTCTCATCGTGCCGCCATGTTTGCCGGAGAGGCCATCAATACAACCGAAAATCGTGCCGTGCTCCATGCTGCTCTGCGCGCCGAGCCTGAAGATGCCAACACCGAAGAAGAGGGTAAACGCATCGCTCAGGTAAAATCGCAACTCCAAGCGGTAAAACAAGCCAGCACCAAAATTCGCAACGGTCAATGGCTCGGAAGCTCAGGTAAACCCATTACAGATGTGGTAAATATAGGTATCGGCGGCTCAGATCTAGGTCCCAAATTGGCTTGCGCTGCATTAGAGGAATATGCTCATCCAGATATCAATCTGCATTTTATTTCTAATGTCGATGGTGCAGAGATACTCACCACATTAAACAAACTCAACCCAGAAACCACTTTAGTGGCTGTGGCCAGCAAGACATTTACTACACAGGAAACTCTGTTAAATGCTAAAACCGCCATTAACTGGTTTAAGCATAATTTAGGACTTGAGCAACCACAAAACAGCAGTCACTTCGTTGCCCTCACCGCCAACCCGGCCAATGCAATGGACTACGGTATTCCCAAAGAGCAGATATTGGAATTTGCCGAATGGGTCGGAGGCCGCTACTCTCTGTGGTCAAGCATTGGTTTATCTATTGCCATTAGCATCGGTTTTGATCAATTTGAACAAATGCTAGCCGGTGCTCGTGATATGGATCTCCACTTTCAACAGGCGCCATTCGCAAGCAATATGCCCGTGATTCTGGCTCTGCTTGGTATCTGGTACAGCAACTTCCTCAATATTGAATCCACAGCGGTCATACCCTATTGCGAACGTATGCTTCTGCTTCCATCGTATCTGCAACAACTGGATATGGAAAGCAATGGCAAAGCCACATCGCTATCTGGCGACCCTATCGACCATAATACCGGTGCGATTCTCTGGGGCCAGACGGGTACCAACGGTCAACATGCTTTTTTCCAGCTCCTGCATCAGGGCACTCGAACAGTACCTGTCGACTTTATCGCCGCGATCAAAGATGACCTGAGCAATGACGAGCATCACCGCGTACTATTGGGCAATATGCTAGCCCAGTCATCAGCGCTTATGGCTGGGCAACCGGCACCTGAGGGCCAGCAGCACCGTTATTACCCCGGTAATAAGCCCTCTAACACCTTGCTTTTAAAGCGGCTCTCGCCGAAGAATTTCGGTGCTTTAATCGCACTTTACGAACACAAGGTGTTTGTCCAAGGAAGTATCTGGAATATCAATTCGTTCGATCAATGGGGAGTCGAGCTAGGCAAAAAAATGGCCAATGAGCTACTGGGCGAAAATGCGCAGACCACAGGGTTTGATCCCTCCACTCAAGCATTGTTCGCGCATATTGCCAAAAATAGCTAGAGACGGAGCTCTTTGGGGAGAGAGAAGCTAATATTTTCCGACACACCGTCCAACTCCTCAGGAGGAGTAGCACCCATATCAACTAAACGGCGAATAACATCTTGGACTAAAACCTCTGGTGCGGAAGCACCAGCGGTGACACCCACAGTTCTGGTGCTATGCAACCAATCAGGCTGGATATCGTCGGGACCATCGATCAAATAAGCTTCACAGCCACAGCGCACCGCCAGCTCACGCAGACGATTGGAGTTGGAGCTCGCCACCGAACCAACAACCAGCACCATATCGGTTTCTATGGCAAGTTGCTTGACTGCATCCTGACGATTTTGAGTGGCATAGCAGATATCATCCTTACGCGGCCCCTTAATCTGTGGAAACTTGGCCTTCAATGCATCAATAACCACAGCGGTATCATCCATGGATAATGTTGTCTGGGTGACAAAAGCGAGCTTGGATGGATCCTTAACCTCTAGAGCCAACACATCCTGCGGATTTTCAACAAGGTAAATGGCACCGCCATCAGAACAGTCATACTGTCCCATGGTGCCCTCGACCTCAGGATGGCCCTCGTGGCCAATCAGTACACATTCCATGCCATCGGCGGCATATTTAGTCACCTCGATATGCAC
>JASLVT010000179.1 GCA_030741175.1 Porticoccaceae bacterium | reverse complement strand
AGAGATGGCTGGTGTGCCGGTGGGCTTGACCTTTGTACCCCATCTGTTACCGATTAATAGGGGAATCCATACCACGCTTTATGCTAACCTTACCGACCCGAACGTTGATGTGCAGTCATTATTTGAACATGCTTATGTTGATGAATCTTTTGTTGATGTTCTGCCGGCAGGCAGTTGCCCAGAGACAAGGTCGGTGCGCGGTTCAAATTATTGTCGAATCGCAGTGCATCGTCCCGAGGGCAGTAATAAAGTGATAGTGCTGGTTGTTGAGGATAACCTCACCAAAGGCGCTTCTGGTCAGGCTATCCAATGCATGAATTTGATGTTCAATTTGCCTGAAACTACTGGCCTTGACGCGCCTGGGATAGTGCCCTGATGATCGAACGTAAACCAGTAGTGATAAATTACAGGCCCAGTCATATTTACTGGTCTCTGTTTATAGTGGCAGCGATTGTTGTTGCCCTTCTGTTTATGGGAAAGCTCTGGGGGACTTTTGTTTCCGAGTGGGAATTGGCAGAGAAAGCTGAACTAGAGATCAGAGCGGAGGCACTTGAAGCCAAGCTATTCGATCAAACAGCTGAGCTGAGCCGTATAAAACTTAGTGCTGAAGTTGATACAGCCGCGCTTGAAAAAAGCAGAAAAGAGATGATGGGCTTGCAGCGACAGATTTACCAGCGCGATCAGGAGTTGAAGCTCTACCGCGAGTTATTGCAGGACAATGATCAGCCCAATGGATTGTCGGTCAGTGACGTCAATTTAGTTGCTATGGATGATGGCAGGATCAGATACCGTTGGGTAGCAAGGCAGAAAACGGCGAAAATGCAAACATTGAGTGTTTATGCCGATGTTTGGATCATAGGGATACAAAACGATAAGGAGGTGAGCTTGCCGCTGGACGAGCTCGATGATCAGGTATCCCGTTTGCCCATGAAGTTGGAGTTTAAATATTTTTCCATAAACCAGGGTATTCTCCAGTTACCGGAAGATTTCGAGCCTGATAAAGTTAGGGTGACATTAAGGTATACTTGGATGGACAAAACGCAATCAGATCAAAAATTTGATTGGAAAATTGAGGAATAACCATGTTTGGTATCAAAAAAACGGACAAATCTAAATCTGGCCCATTTTCACTGGGTGCCACTACGTTAATAGCGGAAGGTACCGAGATAGAGGGAGATTTGCACTTCAAAGGAAATCTGGAAGTTGAAGGTAATGTTATTGGTAACATTCTTTCAGAGGATGAGAATGCTCGCGTTAGAGTATTGCAAGGCGGGTCTGTCGAAGGAGAGGTATGGGTAGCTGCTGTCGTTGTCAATGGCCATGTTAAGGGTGATATTTATGCTAGCAAACAGGCTAAGCTCGCATCCAAAGCTGTGGTTGAGGGTAACATTCACTACAATCTGATTGAGATTGAAAAGGGAGCAGAGGTAGTGGGAAGTTTTGTCCATGAACAGCCCCACAGCAATGTAACAGCTTTCCCGAAGGATGGGCGCGCTGAGGAGAGCCCAGATTCAGCCAAGAAAGCCGACAAGCAATCGGTATAAACGAAATACGCTGGCTAGCATGACTGGCCGGCTACAGGACATGGAGTAACAATGTCTGGTCTTCAAACATATACACCCTCCGTGCTTGACGTCACCGAGCGTGCCGTCGCAAAGGTTCAGAGTCTTAAGAGCGAAGAGGGGAACGATGATTTAAAGTTGCGCGTCTATGTGACGGGTGGCGGTTGTTCTGGTTTTCAATACGGTTTTTCATTTGAAGATATTGTGGCGGAGGACGATACGCCTGTGTCCAGAGATGGTGTGACAGTGCTAATTGATTCACTGAGTTACCAATATTTGGCTGGTTCAACCGTCGATTATGAAGAAGGGCTAATGGGTTCGAGGTTTATCATTACCAACCCCAATGCAGCCACCACCTGCGGCTGCGGAGCTTCGTTCTCGATTTAAATATTCGCATCAGTTGGCTCTAGTAATACCAAAAGAGCTTGTCTTAAGTCTTGATTGATTACTTGTTAGGACACTGCCCAAGTCAAATTATTTGTTGAGATTTGCGAAGGACTGCTGGTGAGTTCAGGGTAAGTAGATGCCACCCAGTATTGCTGGCTTACTGGCGCCTGTTACCGCTGGCAAATTGCCCGGTTGTTTTTCAATGCGTTGTTTTGCGAGCCAAGCAAAGGCGCAGGCCTCTACCCAATTTGGGTCTAACCCTAGTTCCGCTGTGGTGGCTAGGTCGGTATTTGGTAGCGCCGCGTCTAGACGCCCAATTAAGTCTGTATTAAACGCCCCACCACCACAGATAAAGACTTGGTCTATCTCTATTTTTAAACTTTTTATTTGATCAGCAATAGTCTCTGCGGTTAGTTGCATCAGCGTTGCCTGCACATCTTGCGGTGCAATATCGTCGATGCTATTTAATTGCTCTTCGAGCCACTGTTGATTAAAAGTCTCTCGACCCGTGCTTTTAGGCGCCGGCTTCGCAAAGTAATCATGAGATTTTAGCTGCTGTAACAAAGGCGTGCTGATTTCACCTCCTGCACCCCAGTTGCCATTGGTATCAAAGGCAGTGTTGCGATGTAGCTTCACCCAACTGTCCAGTAGCACATTGCCGGGACCGGTATCATAACCGTAGCAGTCGCTATCGGTGTCGGGTTTTGTTGCGGGAAGTACAGTAATATTAGCGATACCACCGATATTAATAATGGCGCGATTTAAATGCTGGTGACTAAATAATTGTTGATGGAAAGCAGGGACCAAAGGGGCACCATGACCGCCATAGGCCATATCAGCGCGCCTAAAGTCTGCCACTACAGGGCAGTTGGTTCGAGCGGCAATAATATTTGGATCACCGATTTGTTGACTGAAGGCTGGGAGCTGGCCGCCAGGCGGTGAATGTCGCACAGTCTGTCCATGGCTACCTATGGCTATAATCTGATCAGTACTGAGATTATGTTGTGTCATTAAGGCTATTGCCGCTTCAGCGAATAATTCCCCAAGCTGATTGTCTGTTTCGGCATAGAGTTGCACTGTATCTAGACCGGACTGACAGAGATTAAAAATATTTTGCTGCAGAGGCGACGGGATACTGTGGTTTAACGCGCCTAGGAAGGTGAATCCGCGATCATCGAAGCACGTGGCAGCGGCATCTATACTATCGACGCTGGTGCCAGACATTAGACCTATATAGATGCTTTTCACATTAGACTACTTAGTTGGCGCTAGCACTATTATTTTGCACTGAGGCCAACTGGATAGTCTGTTTATACTCGGCTAGTTGCGTTAGCAGGGGTGTAGTAGCCTCCAAAAACAAGCTTTTTTCTGCTGCAGCGATCGGCTGGGCTTGTGGTAATTTTACGGTGCGCGGGTTGCGATGTACGCCATTGACAAGGAATTCATAATGTAAATGTGGTCCGGTGGCATAGCCGGTAGAGCCCACTGTTCCAATTAGTTGTCGCTGGCGAACTGTCTGACCTTTGCGAACCTTCTTGCGGTTCAGATGAAGATACTTGGTGGTGTAGGTTTGGCCATGTTGTATAAACACATAATTACCATTAGCTTTGCTGTATCCCGATTCAACTACTCTGCCGTCTCCAGCGGCGTAGACCGGAGTCCCGCGTGGTGCAGCATAGTCAACTCCTCGGTGAGCCTTGATCTTTTTATGAATCGGATGTTTGCGTCTGAGGTTAAAT
>JASLVT010000178.1 GCA_030741175.1 Porticoccaceae bacterium | reverse complement strand
CGACAAGAGGATAACCTGTACAGCCTTGTTGCCAAGCCTTTAGATGGTCATCACTATCGTTCGCCCAAGGGAATGCATCGAAGCGGCTCTGTAAGTTGTCTGTTGGAAGCTGGGGGAAATGGTAGAGCAAATAATGGGAGAACTCACGCCATCCAAGTTCAGATAAAAAGGTATCAATGCTCGCTTCATTATTGATCAGAGGCGCCGCATCTGAGACACGATGCCAAATAGTATTGGGAGAAATCTGACCAAAATGAAGGTAGGCAGAGAGACGTGAAACATGTGCTTTGTCAGGGAAATTGCGTCCGTCCCGATAGCCCTCCAACTCTGTCATAACAAATGCATCGAGGCGCTCCTGAGCAGCATTTTCATTGATCTCCCATATCGTCCGCATCTGTTTATCCCAGGGAATACTGGGAAGTAGCGCTAAGCTTTCCAGAGTCAATGACTGCTGACTTAGTGGGCTTGATTTTATGTTAGCGGGAATTTCTAATGGTCGTCGCGGCGATGCACTCGACAGACATCCACGTCGATAATATGGCGTAAACACTTTATAGGGACTGCCATCTTTCTTAACAACCTGCCACGGCTCCCATAACAACGCGCTATTGTAGCTTTCCACTTCTATATCTAACGCCTGCAAAGCTGTTTTGATTTTACTGTCGCGCGCAATACGCCATGGCTCATAACAACGATTCCATACAATCCTTGTCGCATTGAATTCCTCGACCAATCCACTGAGGATAGGTAATGGATCGCCGCGGAATATATTGAGCTTGCCATCTAGCGATCGGTTCAACGCATCGAGGGCGTGGTGTAGCCACCAACGACTGGCACCGCCCATAGCCCAGTCCCCCGAATTATCGTCATCAATAATGTAGACGGGGATGATGTCACCAGCATCACAGGCAGCCGAGAGTGCAGGATTATCAGCAAGCCGAAGATCCTGTCGGAACCATAGGATGGTGGGAGCCTGACTAGATTGGGAGATAGCGACAGTCCTTTTCAGTAGGAATTTAGAGAAGTTACGGTCAAGACATTTTTTTAGATTTTAGGATTTGCCCCAGTGAAGTACTTTACCAATCTTTTTAACCTTAGCCTGAATACCTCTCTACTGCAGTCTGTTACAATTCTCGTTTTATGAAGCAGCTGGAATAGTGGGTATGAATGTATTGGTTATCGGGTCGGGTGGTCGCGAACATGCACTGGCTTGGAAGTCGGCACAGAGTTCAGAGGTAGAAAAAGTATTTGTCGCTCCTGGCAATGCGGGTACTGCATCTGAACCCGGTATGGAAAATGTTGCAATCCGAGTCGATGACTTTGAGGGTCTGGCAAATTTTGCCGCCAGTAATAATGTGCAGCTCACAATAGTTGGGCCAGAGCAACCGCTGGTGGGGGGAATTGTCGATTTCTTTCAAACTCGTGATTTGCCTATTTTTGGGCCGTCCAAAGGGGCTGCACAACTAGAGGGTTCGAAAGCATTCACTAAAGACTTTCTCGAGCGCCATCAAATTCCAACTGCTAGCTATGGTAATTTTACCGATATGGGTGAGGCACTGGCCTACTTGCAAAAGGTTGGCGCGCCCATTGTGGTCAAAGCAGATGGCCTGGCCGCTGGCAAGGGGGTGATTGTCGCCATGACCCTCGCTGAGGCCGAGGATGCCGTGCGCGACATGCTTGCCGGCAATGCATTTGGCGAGGCCGGTCACCGTGTCGTGATTGAAGAATTTCTCGATGGTGAAGAGGCGAGCTTTATCGTTATGGTGGACGGCACCAATGTGCTGCCTATGGCTACGAGTCAAGATCATAAGCGTGTCGGCAATGGTGATACCGGCCCCAATACAGGTGGCATGGGCGCCTACTCGCCGGCACCGGTGGTAGACAAAGTCATCTATCAGCGCGTAATGGATGAGGTAATTTACCCAACGATACAGGGGATGGCTGCCGAAGGTAATGATTACACCGGGTTTCTCTATGCAGGGCTGATGATAATGGGAGATGGCACGCCGAAAGTAATCGAATATAACTGTCGCTTTGGCGATCCAGAAACGCAGCCTATTTTACTGCGGCTAAAATCAGATCTAGTGGGCCATTGTCAGGCGGCGCTCAGTGGTGACTTGGATAAACAGCGGACTGACTGGGACTCACGACCTGCGGTCGGTGTTGTTCTTGCAGCCGGTGGCTACCCCGGTTCCTATCGCACTGGTGATATCATTTCAGGTTTACCATCAACCAGTTCTGGTGCGGCTGATGCCAAAGTTTTCCACGCGGGCACCGCGCAGGATGGCGATGCAATTGTGACCAGTGGCGGTCGAGTGATATGTGCAACCGCAATGGGCGGATCTGTGTCTGAAGCGCAACAAAATGCCTACAGATTAGCTAGCAGCATTCATTGGGATGACGTTTATTCAAGAGATGATATTGCATGGCGCGCTATCGAACGTGAGAATGCCTCATGATGAGTCAGAGATCCTTACAATAATAACTAAACAGTCAACTTATGGATCATCTCTTTTTTAGCTTTGACATTCCATTCGAGTCCTTTAGTGCAGATCATTGGTGGGCATTGGCCACATTTTTTATCTTTTTATCCGTTATTATTAGCATCAGTCGCAAACTCAGTAGTGCGCGCAACTTGTGGTTGGGACGTGTAATTTCCATTTTTCTTTCAGTGACCGTATTGATCTTCTCATGGATACACTGGCGAAATGGACTGTTCAACTATCGGGTTGATCTGCCATTGTCGATCTGCAACCTATTTGCTCTGCTGGCACCGTTGCTTTTTTGGCAACCTCATTTTAAGCGCTTTGAAGTCATTTATTTTCTCGTTATTTGCGGAACCTTTCAGGCCATGCTGACACCTGATCTGTACGCTGGTTTTCCAAGCTACGGGTATTTTAAATACTGGATCGTTCACGGGGGCCTGGTGATCTTAGTAATCCATCATCTATTGGCGTTCAGACTGATCCCCAGTGCTATGGGGATGGTGCGAACCTTTGGCTGGCTGAATGTATATCTCGTATTGTTGATACCACTAAATCTGTGGTTGGGATCCAATTATTTTTATCTGATGAATAAACCAATTAACCCGTCTATCTTAGATTATTTTGGGCCCTGGCCGTTTTATATTTTAATATGTGAGATAGTAGCCATGGGCTTTTTTGCCATCGCCTACGTACCAATCATCATAGGCAAGAAATATATTAACAAGACGGCTAAAATGGCGTCTGCAATCTGAATGAATAGATAACATGGCAAATCGACAATTAACTAAAGCCGACCAATTCTTGACGCAATTTGATCAGGGCCTGCGTACTCTGTTGGGCAATGCCCCCTCTCCGCAACGGGAATCTCCTGCTGTGGAAATTGACGAACCACAGCTATCAGAGCAAGAGCGCCGCCATGCTATCGGCTTGATGCGCGTTAATCACGCCGGCGAAGTCTGCGCTCAAGCACTTTATCAGGGACAGGCGTTAACAGCTAAATTGCCTGAGGTCAGCGAGCAAATGGAGCATGCGGCTGACGAAGAAATAGACCATCTCGCATGGTGCGAACAAAGAATCCATGAGCTCGGTGGCCGCACTAGTGCGTTAAACCCAGTTTGGTACGCCATGTCTTTTGGTATTGGAGCAGGTGCCGGCTTGATCAGTGACAAACTTAGCCTTGGTTTTGTCGCTGCCACAGAAGATCAGGTTTGCGACCATTTGCAGA
>JASLVT010000177.1 GCA_030741175.1 Porticoccaceae bacterium | reverse complement strand
TACCCTAATGTCGACTTTTACTCAGGTATTATTCTAAAAGCTCTGGGTATTCCAGTCGAAATGTTTACGGTAATTTTTGCCACAGGACGCACCGTAGGCTGGATCTCTCACTGGAACGAAATGATTACCCACCCCTATCGTATTGGTCGTCCACGACAGCTATATACTGGTGAAGATACGCGCAATTACACGCCAGTTAAAAATAGGTAGTAATCCTACAATACAGAACACAAAAGGCAGCTTTCGCTGCCTTTTTTATTTTTGCTTAATATATCTTGCCTTGTTATCGGTGTTCAAACTGGCCCAGAATGAAATCTAAACAGCGTATCCGGCTGTTCAATAAGCTGCTGTTCCCGTTTAGCAAATAACGCAATCCGTTCATCAATGGACTGATCGCCAGCTGCTTTTTTGGCAAGACCCAGATAGTCCTGATAATGGCGCCCTTCAGATTTCAACAATGACGTATAGAACGATTCCAGCTCATCATCAAGATAAGGCGCCAAACGGGCAAAGCGCTCACATGACCGTGCCTCAATAAAAGCACCAATAACTAGCACATCCACCAACCGACCCGGCTCATCATTGCGCGCCAGCTCACGCAATCCGGCAGCATATCTCGATGCCGAAATAGGGAGATAATCTATATTACGACGCTTCATAATCGCTATAACTTGCTCAAAATGGCGCATTTCCTCGCGTGCCAAGCGGGACATTTTATTCAATAAATCAAAATCATCGGTATAGCGATAAATCAAATTTAATGCAGTGCTCGCCGCTTTTTTCTCACAGTTGGCATGATCAATCAGCATTAGAGACTGATGATCCAACGCATTTTCAAGCCATCGATCAGGGGTGGCACAGGGTAGAAACGTCTGGATATCATCCAACACCGCATCCTGTATGACATTTGTCGTAACAGCGCTCATAGTAATATCAATCAATCTTCATTCAGTTCAAAATTGCCTCAGATTTAATAATAAACCGCTGGCAAACGGTAGCAATTAGCCAGCGCCAGTATGCGGCCATTGAGTGGTTGCTAAATTACCTACAATCAACATCACAGCGGCGCTGAGGCCGCGATTATATACCTTTTGCTGGCAAATATTCGCTATCACGGATTGTTCTGTAAATAAATTACATATTGACGTACAATTCCTGCCCGAATTTAGCGGTCAGCGCTGCTACCGATATCACCCATCTGACAAAGGAGAAGCACCAAGTGCTAGAAGCTTATCGTGCCCACGTCGCAGAGCGTGCAACACAGAATATTCCTCCCAAGCCACTGGATCCAGAATGGACCGCCGGATTGGTTGAGTTACTCAAAAATCCGCCCGCGGGAGAAGAAGAATTTCTACTGGACTTGATAGCTAATCGTGTACCTCCGGGCGTTGACGAGGCTGCTTATGTCAAAGCAGGCTTTCTCAGCGCGATAGTCAACGGCGAAACCTCTTCTCCACTGATCGACCGCAGTGCCGCTGTAACCTTACTGGGTAATATGCACGGCGGTTATAATGTCGCCACGTTGGTTGCCCTTCTCGATGATGCCGAGCTCGCAGAGCAAGCCGCCGAAGAGCTTAAAAGCACTTTGCTGGTATTTGATGCTTTTTATGATGTTGCAGAAAAAGCCGACGCTGGCAATGCACAGGCCAAGGCAGTGATGCAATCATGGGCTGATGCTGAATGGTTCACCTCCAATGATGCTGTACCACAGAGTATTAAGGTCACCGTGTTTAAGGCGACAGGAGAAATAAACACCGACGATCTATCCCCCGCGCAAGACGCTTGGTCAAGACCAGATATCCCATTGCATGCTCGCGCCATGTTTAAAATGACTCGCGATGGCATGCAGCCTGAGGAACATGGTGTCACCGGCCCAATGACACAAATTGAAGAGCTTAAATCTCGCGGTCTTCCCGTCGCCTTTATCGGTGATGTGGTCGGCACCGGATCATCACGTAAATCCGCGACCAACTCGGTTTTGTGGTTCTTTGGTGAAGATATGCCTGGCGTGCCCAATAAACGCTCTGGTGGTATCTGCTTTGGCAGCAAAGTAGCGCCTATTTTCTTTAATACCATGGAAGATGCAGGGGCATTGGTGTTTGAAGCGCCGGTGGATAAAATCGACAACGGTGATGTAATCGAGATTTTCCCTTATGAGGGCAAAATCCTTAATGAAGCGGGAGAAGTTGTTTCCGAATTTGAACATAAATCTGATGTTATTCTCGATGAAGTGCAAGCCGATGGCCGCATCAATCTAATTGTTGGCCGCGGACTCACACAGCGCGCCCGCGAGCATATGGGTCTACCTCCCTCAGATGTATTTCGTCAGCCAACTGCACCGGCCGAATCTGACGCTGGTTATACATTAGCGCAGAAAATGGTTGGTAAAGCCTGTGGCGTCGAGGGTATTCGTCCCGGCACCTATTGCGAACCTAAAATGACCACTGTGGGTTCACAGGATACTACAGGGCCAATGACCAGAGACGAACTGAAAGACCTCGCCTGTCTCGGATTCTCCAGCGATCTGGTCATGCAGTCCTTCTGTCATACCGCGGCCTACCCCAAGCCAGTGGATATATCCACCCAGCACAGTCTGCCTGACTTTATCATGAATCGTGGCGGCGTCTCTCTGCGTCCCGGTGACGGTATTATTCACAGTTGGCTAAACCGTATGCTCCTGCCTGATACAGTAGGTACCGGTGGTGACTCTCACACCCGATTCCCTATGGGCATTTCATTCCCTGGTGGTTCCGGTCTGGTCGCCTTCGCCGCAGCTACCGGCGTGATGCCGTTGGATATGCCTGAATCTGTCCTAGTTCGCTTTAAAGGTAAAATGCAACCCGGTATCACTCTGCGGGACTTGGTGCATGCCATCCCTTACTACGGCATCAAGCAAGGTCTGCTCACTGTAGAAAAGCAAGGTAAAAAGAATTTCTTCTCGGGCCGAATTCTAGAAATTGAAGGTGAAGGCATCGAAAGCCTCACGGTAGAGCAAGCTTTTGAATTGTCAGATGCCTCAGCCGAGCGATCTGCTGCTGGTTGCACCATCAAACTCAGCGAGGATTCAGTCGCCGAGTACTTGCGTTCTAATATCACACTCCTGCGCTGGATGATTGCCGAGGGCTATGGCGATGTTCGAACCTTGGAGCGTCGTGTGCGCAAAATGGAAGAATGGCTGGCCGAGCCCACATTAATGTCCGCCGACAGCGATGCGGAATATGCTGCGGTAATCGAAATTGATCTAGCCGATATCAAAGAGCCGATTGTCTGTTGCCCCAATGATCCAGACGACGCCAAACTGCTATCAGAGGTCGCCGGCGACAATGTCGATGAAATCTTTATCGGTTCATGTATGACTAACATCGGTCACTTCCGCGCCGCCGGCAAACTGCTGGATGAGGCTGGCGCAGTAGACTCTAGATTTTGGATCTGTCCACCAACGCGTATGGATGCCCATACATTGATGGAGGAAGGTTATTACAATATCTACGGTAAAGTGGGTGCCCGCACCGAAATGCCGGGCTGTTCACTCTGCATGGGCAATCAGGCTCGTGTGCTGGCAGGTGCCACAGTACTATCTACTTCAACGCGTAATTTCCCTAACCGGTTAGGTGATGGAGCCAATGTCTATCTGACGAGTGCTGAGCTTGCCTCTGTGGGTGGCATTCTAGGACGCTTGCCAACTCCGGCAGAATATATGGAATATGCTGGTAAAATTGATTCCATGT
>JASLVT010000176.1 GCA_030741175.1 Porticoccaceae bacterium | reverse complement strand
GCGACTGAGCCAGCTGTTATCAAATGCAGCGCAGTGCATGGCGTACTCGCCGCTCACTTGATAGACGAAGGTGGGCGCGTTTAACTCCTGTTTTACGCGATAGACAATATCCAGATAGGGCATGCCCGGCTTAACCATAATCATATCGGCGCCTTCATCTAGATCGAGAGCGCATTCATGAAGGGCTTCATCGCTATTGGCTGGATCCATCTGGTAAGTCTTTTTATCGCCACCTTTAATATTGTCGGCTGAACCTACAGCGTCTCTAAAAGGGCCATAATAGCTAGAGGCGTATTTAGCTGAATAAGCCATAATCTGCGTGTTCACGAAACCCTGATCCTCAAGCGCTTCACGAATATCACCAATGCGCCCATCCATCATATCTGAAGGGGCGACAATATCTGCTCCAGCTTCGGCATGCGAGAGTGCCTGTTTCACCAGAATATCATTGGTAATATCGTTTATGACATAACCTGTCTCGCTGTCGATAATGCCATCCTGACCATGACTGGTGTATGGGTCGAGTGCGACATCGGTGATTACGCCCAGTTCAGGAGTTGTTTGTTTGATCGCGCGAACCGCACGCTGAACTAGGCCTTCTGGATTGTAGGCTTCCTCGGCGGTTAAAGACTTTTTCTCTTGGCCAATAACAGGAAATAATGCGATGGCCGGAATACCCAGAGTGGCAACGTCGCAGGCTTCTTGAACCAGAAGATCAATCGATAGTCGATTAACTCCGGGCATTGATGAAACGGCCTCTGACTGATCGGTGCCTTCGATAACAAATACCGGCAGAATAAGATCATCGACGCTCAGTCCCGTTTCCCGGACAAGACGGCGCGAGAATTCCTTTGCCCTCGTGCGGCGCATACGAGTGTAAGGGTAGGGCGCGCGGCTACTGTTAAAAGTCATATTATCTCCCACTGAGTGACGCTAAGTTATGGCAACTGGGTGGCGCGATTATAGTACGAAAACAGCATTTACAGGTTTAAATCCGTGCAAAGACTCTCTCTGCGGCATTGAGAGTGTCTTCGATATCCTGATCAGTATGCGCTGCCGAGGTAAAGCCTGCCTCATAGGAAGCGGGCGCCAGATAGACTCCCTCTTGCAACATGCCGTGGAAAAATCGGGCGAATCGCTCAGTGTCACATTGCATTACTTGATTGTAATTAATAATTTTTTCTTCCTCAGAGAAGAAGATACCCCACATAGTACCTACATGATTGCTAGTCAGCGGAATATTTGCTGCTTTAGCTCTTGCTACTAGTCCCTCTACCAATGTACTAGTGCGTTCTATCACGGGGTCTAAAAAACCCGGCTCAGAAATTAACTCTAAGGTGGCTAGTCCCGCGGCCATGGCGACTGGATTGCCAGATAAAGTGCCGGCCTGATAAACAGGTCCAAGTGGGGCAATTTGCTGCATGATGTCGAGTTTGCCGCCAAAGGCACCCACTGGCATGCCTCCACCAATCACTTTGCCTAAACAAATCAGATCTGCATCAATGCCGTAATGGCCGATAGCGCCTTGCTGACTAATGCGAAACCCGGTCATGACTTCGTCAATAATCAGCAGAGCACCACTGGCGGTACAACATTCGCGAAGGGTTTCGAGAAAACCGGGGATGGGAGGTACGCAGTTCATATTGCCCACCACTGGCTCGACAATCACGCAGGCAACCTGATCGCCTATTTCAGCAAAGGCCTGCTTGACCTGTTCGATGTCGTTATAGGACAGTGTCACGGTGTGATCAGCTAGGCAGTCGGGAACTCCTGGAGAGCTCGGCACACCAAGTGTTAGTGCGCCGGAACCTGCTTTCACCAACAGCGAGTCGGAATGGCCATGATAGCAACCCTCGAACTTAATAATCTTATCTCTACCGGTAAAGCCGCGAGCCAAGCGAATCGCGCTCATGGTGGCCTCGGTGCCGGAATTAACCATACGAATCATCTCCATGCCGGGGACGATGGAGCAGATTTTGTCAGCTAACTTGATTTCGAGTTCAGTGGGGGTGCCAAAGGTCATGGCTTTGTCCAACTGTGAACGGATCGCCGCCACCACATGTTCATGTCCGTGTCCCAACAACATGGGGCCCCATGATAAAACATAATCTATATAGCGCTTGCCGTCGGCATCGAACATATAGGCGCCACTGGCACGTTCAAAAAATAGGGGGGTGCCGCCCACAGCGCGAAATGCGCGGACCGGCGAATTAACGCCGCCGGGAATATGCTGTTTCGCCGCGTCAAAAAGTTGTTGTGAGCGGGGGGATAGAGATGTTGACTCTGACATTAAGAATTTTCCTGATAGTAAACGATCGCAATGGCATTAGTAGCCGCTATTATCCTTAATTAGACCGCCGGAAGCCATTCCAGTCAGTCTCTGATAAAGCTACTTGAGGTAGGCCTTCAGATACGACTAATTGATGCTGATGGATTTCAGGGTGCAGTGGTGCAACTAGGCCATTGTGGTTGATCAATGCATTCCCGATATGGGTTGTTAAACCTCCGCAACTGCAAGTGATGGTAGAGCTAGAAAGGTTGTACTACTACAAGGATCACAATAGCGACAAGAAATAGCACGGGAACCTCATTAAAAACACGGAAGTAGACATGAGACTTATCGCTACGATCCTCTGCCAGTTGTTTCATATGGATGAGGCACCAATGATGATAAACAATCAGCAGTACCACAAAAAATGCTTTTAGTTGAAACCATGTTTGCTGCAAGTACGCTTCTGGCGCCATAGCTACTAACCAAAGACCCAGTATCACGGTGGCAATCATTGAGGGATTGGCAATGCCACGATAGAGTTTGCGCTGCATTATTTTGAAACGTTCAATACTGATGCTGTCGTCTGACATGGCATGATAGACAAATAGCCGCGGCAGATAAAACAGTGCAGCGAACCAGCAAACTACCGCGATAATATGAAAGGCGAGCACCCATTTGTACATCATTGTCCCCATTAAACCGTAAGTTGTGGCAATCCAGCTGTTTTTGCAATATCTGGATAGCGCTTTATGGGGTATTATAAGCGGCTAAAACATTTGTGGACATGTTAAAGAGAGGCTCAGTTGGTGAAAGTTGGTATTGTTGGGGGAACAGGGTATACAGGTGCAGAATTACTGCGTCTGTTAGCCATGCATCCCAGTGCTAATGTGGTTGCTATTACTTCGCGCGGAGAGAAGGGTGTGCCAGTGGCCCAATTGTATCCCAATCTCAGGGGTATTGTTGATTTAGCATTTGTTGAGCCCGATATTGCGCTACTAGCTGAATGTGATGTTGTGTTCTTTGCTACGCCTCATGGTGTCGCTCAGAGTACCGTGCCGGCCATTCTGGCAACTGGCACCAAAGTTATTGATCTTTCTGCCGACTTTAGAATAAAAGACACCGCTCTGTGGGAGCAATGGTATGGGCAGCCCCACAAAGCCACTGAACTGGTAGCTTCAGCAGTCTATGGGCTGCCAGAGTACAATCGCAGTGCGATCGCAGGCGCTGATTTGGTCGCCTGCCCTGGGTGTTATCCGACCGCCGTGCAGTTGGGCTTGATGCCACTGTTACAGGCGAAATGTGTCGATACTGCTGACCTGATTGCCAATGCTGCTTCTGGCGTGAGTGGTGCAGGTAGGCAGGCAAATGTGGCTAATTTACTGCCCGAGGTCAGTGATAGCTTCAAGGCATATGCTGCTTCAGGACATCGGCATCATCCGGAGATTGCACAACAGCTAACAGAGATGGCTGGTG
>JASLVT010000175.1 GCA_030741175.1 Porticoccaceae bacterium | reverse complement strand
AATATCAGGCGAGTGCTGAGTAGATAACACCACGGCATCTACTGCCACGGGCTTACCTTGATCGTAGCGCAGGGTAACCTGACTTTTAGCATCAGGGCGTAACCAGGTCAGAGCCCCGGTTTTACGCAGTTCGGCTTGACGCTCAACCAAACGATGAGAGTAGAAAATCGGCGCTGGCATCAATACAGAGGTCTCATTATTGGCATAGCCAAACATTAGGCCTTGATCGCCTGCGCCCAAGTCTTTGTCCTCTGTGGCATCAACCCCTTGAGCAATATGACTGGATTGTTTACCGATAGCATTGAGTACGGCACAGGAGTTACCATCAAAGCCGATATCGGAATGGTTATAGCCAATATCCTTAATCACCTCACGGACAATTTCTTCTAGGTCAACATAGGTATCGGTGCGTACTTCGCCGGCAATAATTGCCATACCTGTTTTAACCATTGTTTCAACAGCGACCCGCGCATGGGGGTCGTCTTTAATGATAGCGTCCAAAACAGCATCAGAAATTTGATCGGCCATCTTATCCGGATGACCTTCAGATACAGATTCGGAGGTGAATAAATTGTAGTTAGACATTAATCGTTCCTTTTTTATGTTCCGGTGCGGCAGGCACTAAACTGTCGCAATTGAATACGAAAACCATTGCGCTGAGTTATATACAGGCTATTCCCTTCCACTAGGCCAGCGCGTTTTGCCCAATGAGTTAATTCTTCTGGCTCAAAACCCAGCCAAAAATCGCCACAACTTTCCTTGACCCACTCTTGATCATGGGCACAGAGATCGGTGATAAGTAACACGCCATCTGTGGCGAGTAACTTGGCACAGTCAGAGATAATTTCCGCTGGTGCTGGGTTGTGATGCAGCACCATATTCAGCGATAAGCAATCAGCCCTGATACCACGCTCTACAGCTAGTACTGTGTCACCCATAACGAAATCAATATTGGTTAGCTTCTGTTTTTCAGCTCTGGTGCAACATTGCTCGAGCATCTCAGCACTGTTATCCAGCGCGATCACATGATTAAAATTTTGCGATAGCTTGACTAGGAATTGCCCATAACCGGGACCAATTTCTACAGCTGTGCCAGCGTTGCCAATACTGCTATCAAGAAAACTTTCAACGCTGTCGCCATAGTCAGACCAACTGGCAATCAAATCTTGGTTTTCCTCGAACCGCGATACATTGCGATTAAAAAAATCAACTGAGGCCGACGCGCGCTCCCGATTAATTTCCTGCAAATGCGCCTTGATGGAGTCATCAAGTGCAGCCTTATCGATGCTGGTGAACAGCGCCTGTTGCAGTGGCTGTAGATCAATATCGGTATTGCGCAAATTGCGCCGATAAAAAATAGTGGTACCTTCACGTCGGGTAGCAACTAGCCCTGCATTAGCCAAAATCTTCAGATGATGACTCATTGCCGACTGACGGATAGCGAATATCTGGCATAGTTCCAATACACCATAGGCGTTTTGTTGCAGAACCTTCAGGATCTGCATGCGCAGGGGATCCCCCGCCGCCTTTGTCAGTGCGGTAATAGCACTGATATCGGGGGCAGCGGACTGTTCGGCAGTTGCTGTGATGGACCCATTGCTCATGGCGCGGGACTTTAGCACAGAGGCAAAACTATATCAAAATATTTTTATATAAGAATTTCTTGCCATCAAAGTATAAAAACGCTGCGATGCAGTAAAAGCGATAGTAAATACTGAATATCGGTTTACTGTGAACCTCGTCTGGGCGACAATAGCCGCTTCCCAATTTCCCGTTTCAGGAGTGATAATCCATGGCCTCACGTCGAGACCTTGCTAATGCAATTCGCGCCCTCAGCATGGATGCTGTGCAACAGGCAAACAGTGGACATCCAGGTGCCCCCATGGGCATGGCAGACATTGCTGAAGTACTCTGGAACGACTATCTTAGCCATAATCCTGCAGACCCGACATGGGCCAATCGCGATCGGTTTGTACTGTCTAATGGACATGGTTCAATGTTGCTCTACTCATTATTGCATCTCAGTGGTTACGATCTGCCTATTGCAGAGATTAAAAACTTTCGACAGCTACACTCAAAAACACCGGGGCACCCAGAGTACGGTTATGCGCCTGGTGTCGAGACTACCACGGGCCCACTGGGCCAAGGGATCAGTAATGCCGTGGGTATGGCGCTGGCTGAAAAAGTGCTCGCCGGTCAGTTTAATCGTCCAGATCACAATATTGTCGATCATCAAACCTACGCATTTTTGGGCGATGGCTGTTTAATGGAAGGCATCTCCCACGAGGTTTGCTCACTGGCTGGTACTCTGAAGTTAAACAAGTTGACGGCATTTTATGACGACAATGGTATCTCAATCGATGGTGAGGTTGAGGGGTGGTTTAGCGATGATACTCCACAACGCTTTGAGTCCTATGGTTGGCATGTTATTGCAAATGTTGATGGTCATGATAGTGAGGCTATTAAGGCGGCCATTGATGCGGCTCATGCAGAAACTGACAAACCGACATTGATCTGTTGTAAAACGATTATTGGTTTCGGTTCTCCCAATAAGCAGGGCAAGGAGGACTGTCATGGTGCTGCGCTTGGGGTTGATGAAGTAGCTTTAACTCGTGCGGAACTTGGTTGGGACCATGCACCTTTTGAAATCCCTGCTGATCATTATGCGGGATGGAGTGCTGTTGATAAGGGTGCATTAGCACAGTCCACTTGGAACCAGCAGTTAGATGCTTATCGCGCCGCCCATCCCGAATTGGCCGCCGAGTTTGAGCGTCGCATCAACGGCGAGCTTCCCGCTGACTTCAGTGCACAGGCTGATGCTTATATTCAGCAGTGTCAGGACGAGATGGAAAAAGTTGCCTCTCGTAAAGCGTCACAAAATTGTCTCAATGCCTATGGTCCACTTTTGCCAGAATTGTTGGGCGGCTCTGCGGATTTGGCGGGCTCCAATCTCACACTGTGGTCGGGCTCCAAAGATATTAGCGGTGACAATGCGGACGGCAATTATATCTACTATGGTGTGCGTGAATTTGGCATGAGTGCAATGATGAATGGTATTGCACTACATGGTGGTTTTATCAATTACGGCGCTACCTTTCTAATGTTTATGGAGTACGCACGCAATGCGGTACGCATGGCTGCGCTGATGAAGCAACAAAGTATTTTTGTCTATACCCATGACTCTATCGGTTTGGGTGAAGACGGGCCGACCCACCAGCCGGTAGAGCAGTTGAGTGCGTTGCGTTCAACGCCCAATCTGCATACCTGGCGTCCCTGTGACACAGTGGAATCTGCGGTCTGTTGGAAAAGCGCAATCGAGCGTCGAGATGGCCCCGCTGCATTAGTCTTTAGTCGTCAAGGTCTAACACCGATGTCGCGCACTAAGCAACAAGTGGCCGCTATTGCTCGCGGTGGCTATGTGTTACAGGATTGCGATGCGCCTCAAGCTATTTTGATTGCCACAGGCTCTGAGGTAGAGCTTGCTATGCAGGCCGCAGAGCAGTTAGTCGATAAAGGTATTTTAGTACGTGTGGTGTCTATGCCCTGTGCGGAGATTTTTGCTGAGCAGGATGCTGAGTATCGCGATTCGGTTTTACTGCCATCGGTGCGTGCTCGGGTTGCTGTTGAAGCGTTGCATGCAGACTACTGGTATAAGTTTGTCGGCTTAGATGGCCGTGTTGTCGGCATGCGCAGTTTTGGTGAATCAGCGCCAGGGGGTGAATTGATGAAAGAGTTTGGATTTACCGTTGATAATGTTGTCGCTAATGTCTTGGAAGTTGTTGGCTAATGA
>JASLVT010000174.1 GCA_030741175.1 Porticoccaceae bacterium | reverse complement strand
ATGCTGTTTCACCAACTTGGTGGAATGTGGGGATAAGGTAATAGTCTGCCAAAACGGTGTTTTTGGTGGGCGTATGAAGGAAAACGTCGAGCGCTGCGGTGGTACCGCGGTAATGGTTGAAGACAACTGGGGATCAGCAGTCGATCCAGAAAAACTTGAAGCAGCGCTGAAAGCGCATCCAGATGCCGTGGTGGTTGCCTTTGTTCATGCGGAAACTTCTACCGGTGCTCAATCAGATGCCAAGACTTTGGTTGATTTGGCCCATCAATACGGTTGTTTAACCATTGTTGATGCGGTGACTAGCCTTGCGGGCACGCCGCTGAAAGTGGATGAATGGGGTATTGATGCTATCTACTCAGGTTCACAAAAATGCCTGTCGGCGCCACCGGGGCTGTCACCAGTGAGCTTTAATGCCCGTGCCGCTGAAAAAATTCGCAACCGTCAGGGACGAGTGCAGAGTTGGTTTCTCGATTTAAATCTGGTGATGGGCTATTGGGGTGGAGACGGCAAGCGCGCCTACCATCACACGGCACCGGTTAATGGTCTTTATGGCTTGCATGAGTCTCTGGTGATGGTGCAGGAGGAGGGCCTAGAAAATGCTTGGGCACGACATCAACGCAACCATGAGGCGCTGCGGGATGGACTAGAGCAGATGGGTATTGGTTTTCTGGTGGCAGAACAGAATCGCCTGCCGCAACTCAATACTGTTTTTATTCCTGATGGTGTCGATGATGCGCAGGTGCGTACTCGCCTGTTAAATGAGTTCGACCTTGAAATCGGCGCGGGTCTTGGAGCCTTGGCAGGCAAGGTGTGGCGTATAGGCCTAATGGGTCATGCCAGTAATGCCAAAAATGTCGATTACTGCCTCAGCTCCCTTAAGGCAGTGCTCTAACTACCTATTGCAATAAATCCAGTAGGGCTACAACTGTGGCGTGGACACCGGTGGTGATCGCCGGTTGCGGTTCAATTTTAAACAGTGGACTGTGATGCGAAGGAATCGCTGGCCCAGTGCCCTCGATGGCGGCTTGAATATCCTTCATATAGGTGCCACCAACGGCGAAATAAACACTGGGGATTGCCGGATCAGTGGTAAAGAAGGGAAAGTCCTCAGCGCCCATACCCTGCGAACCAATAGAGACCACGCGCTGCTGCCCCAGTTGCTTCTGCCATACTGTTTTGAGTCGTCGCACCATTGCGTCATCATTGACCGTGGGGGGAGTTGATTCCTCAGTGAATATAACCTCTGGCAGCTTATCTTCTGGCAGACCGGCGGCACGACCGAGGTTTTCAGCGATGCGCACTATCCCATCGAGTAATAGTTGCCGAGCCTCTAGATTGGTATTGCGCACCGTTAGCTGTAGCACCGCTCGATCGGAAATAATATTGTGTTTACTGCCACTGTGAAATGAGCCGACGGTGATCACTCCGGGCTGTCGCGGCGCCAATTCGCGAGATACCAATGTCTGTAGAGCCAGAACGATTTGACTGCCCAGTACAATAGGGTCTTTGCCGGCATGAGGTGAAGCGCCATGAGTACCAACACCGTGCACAATAATATCAAGACTGTCAGAGCCCGCCATTGGGCTACCCTGTTGCACATTGATGAAACCTGCAGGTAATGAGGCGGCAACATGAAATGCCATGGCATAGTCCGGCTGACCAAATCGTTGCCACAGATTATCTTCGACCATTAATCTAGCACCCATAATGCGCTCTTCGGCGGGCTGGCCAATCAGCATTAGCGTACCTGACCAACTGTCGCGACGCTCAGCCATCTGTTTGGCGATCCCTATTAGGCTGGTGATATGCACGTCATGACCACAGGCGTGCATCACTGGCACTACTTTACCGGTGAAGGGGTCTTTCTGGGTTACCTCAGAGGCATAGGGCAGGCGACTTTGCTCTTTGATTGGCAGCCCATCCATATCTCCACGCATCATTACTGTGGGTCCAGAGCCATTTTTTAAAAGGGCGACAATACCGGTACCACCCACTCCTTCGGTAACATCAAAGCCGGTGACCCGCAGAGCTTCGGCAAGTTTTTTAGCGGTTCTATGCTCCACAGTGCTCAATTCTGGATTGGCATGAAAATCAATAAATAAGTCTTTCAGGCGATCCTGATAGTCGGCCTCAATTGATTGCAGTAGCTCGTCGGCCTGTATCGGTAGCGACAGCACTATAGTTGATAACAGCATTACGACAATGGTATTGCTAACCGATTTCCACATCACTGCACTGATAGATAATAAATGCCTAAACATGATAATTCCTGTGCTGCTTGAGCTGTTAGTCTACTTATAGGAATAGATAAATGCAGAGAGTACATTACCCACCTGTTGCAGGCTAGAGGCACTGCACTTGTCGATAGTGTCCGAGATAGTATGCCAGTAACTGGGAAAGGGGTAATGGATAAGATCAACCACATCAAGACCAGCCTCGAGAAATGGCAAATGATCGTCGTAAATATATTGCCCACGCCTATTTTTAAACGCCGTTGCTTTTTGCTGCTCGGCAATATCCCAGATCTTATCCATCAGAGAGCGCGCTCGGGTTTGAGAGTAAAGCTCTCTGGGTATAGACAGGTTTTTATCGCATACCATATCCACAATTGCACCGGCCTGCGGTCTGTAGTTGGGGTTGGTAACAATGAACTGGCTGGCGCCAATGGCGTAGGGGCGACCCTCAATATCGCCCATATCTTCTAAATCAAAAAACACCAAATCTACGGTCACTGGGGCTGGTGTTATCGCCAGAATGCGCGCTAATTCAAGTAGCACAGCAACACCAGATGCACCGTCATTGGCGCCCAGCACGGGTTGGTGGCGATGGCTGACCTCTGGATCACGGTCAGCATGCAGACGGCTATCCCAATGAGCGCCGAATATTAGGCGTTGCGTAGTATCTTTTTCACCATCAAAGCTCGCCCAAAGATTGGTGCCCTGAAGTTGATAAGCAGAGAATGATTGCGTGACTAGACTGTCGCTAAGGGGCGCTAACTGCTGTTGGATATACTCCAGCGTCTGCTGTTTGGCTTGCTGGTTATCTGGGGTGCGAGGACCATAGGCCAGCTGATTGGCAATATGCTGCATGGCCCGTTGGCCATCAAATGAACTAGGCTCAGCGGTTACTGAGATAGCCCAGCACCAGAGGGTTAATAAAGCTGTCGCCGGCCTTAGCATTGTCTATTGCGCTTAGGTTTTGATTGCAGACTGCTCTGTTTTAGGCAGTCCAATCAGTGCGTAGCCATAAATAATCGCGATGATCGGGCAGAGTATATTAAAAAAGGCAAATGGTGCGTAGAGAAATGTACTGACGCCCAGAGTGGCCGACATATAGGCACCACAGGTATTCCATGGGATCAATGCCGACGTCAGCGTGCCCGAGTCCTCGAGGGTGCGCGATAAATTGATCGTTTTGAGTTCGCGCTGTTCGTAGGACTTAACAAACATCTGACCGGGAATTACTACCGCAAGATACTGGTCGGCGGCCAGTATATTGGTGCCAAAGCAGGTTCCTACAGTCGCGCTTATTAAGCCTCCGGCAGTTTTTACACGGCTGAGCGCCGCCTCCACCAAACGCTCAAGGAGACCGGTTTTTGCCATGGCGCCGCCGAAGGCCATGGCATTGATGACCAGTCCAATGGTGGTCAGCATATTGGCCATACCACCTTTAGAGAGCAATGTATCCATCGCTTCATTGCCGGTTATTGAGGTGTAGCCCTGATACATTGAGGTGAATAAACCTTTAAACGCGGCAGCAGCAGGGGCCAGACTCTGATCATCGGCTAAGGCTATAACGG